>JAKAEN010000059.1 GCA_021818355.1 Actinomycetes bacterium
GCCTTGGAGACGATCTTTTGGGTGACCACAACGACGTCGTGGCTATACAACTCGAAGTTGTCCATGACAAGATCCGCCACGTTGTCGCCCGCCTTGACCTCAGGAATGCCCGGGATCCCGATTATGTGCAAGGCGGGGGACTCGAAGGAGAGCTGCAACTCAGGCTTCCTCGATAGTCGCGCGCACGAAGTCGGCCAGGGCGGTCTTGGTGGAGATGTCGTGCATGACGGTGTCGGTCCGTCTGACCTTCATGCCGAGGGCGGTTATCTGACCGGCCAGCTCGGCGTCCCTGTCGTCCAGGATGAAGGTGCCGGCGTAGTCGGCATAGAAGCGGGCCACGCCCAGGGCGCTTGACTCGAAGCCCAAGGAGTCCAGCACCCGGTCGGCCGGACCCTTGATTGCACGCCCTTGGACTATCGGCGTCACCGCCACCACGTCATCACGCCGCTTGGAGACCGTCTCGGCGATCTCGCCAATCGCCAGGATCGGCGCTATCGAGAGCACGGGATTCGAGGGCGCGATGACTATGGCCCTGGCTGAATGCAGCGCCTCCAGCACCTCCGGCGTCGGAGCCGCCTCCCGACCGGCCCGGTAGGAGACCGCTTCCACTCGTGGCTGATGGCGCATCTTTACGAAGTATTCCTGGAAGCTGACGTCTCGAGTATCCCCGGTGTCGTCGCGGATGGTGACAATCGTGCGCAGCTCCCCATTGGTCACGGGCAGCAGGCGGATGCGCAGCCCGTACTTGGCGGCAAGCTCGGCGGTCACCGCGGTCAGGTTGGCCCCTTGCCCGAGGCGGGCGCTTCTGTAGAGATGGGTCGCCAGGTCGAGGTCCCCCAGCCGGAACCAGGTCTGGCCGCCGAGGGATTCCAGGCGCTCCATGACCCTCCAGCTCTCGCCGGCGAGTCCCCACCCGGTCTCACCATTCACCTGGCCGGAGAGCGTATAGAGAATCGTGTCGATGTCGGGGGAGATGTGAAGGCCGTGCATTACTTCGTCATCGGCCACGTTGGCGATGCCCACGACTTCCTCGCCGTCGAAGGCGCGCAGCGCACCGTCGAGGAACTTGGCGGCCCCGACTCCGCCACAAAGGACAGCGATCATGGATCAGATCCTAAGGCCGCCCGAACCGCTGTCAAATGCCGGACCGGCATCGTGTGCCCCCAGGCCCTCCAGAGTGGTGTCCAGCTGGGCCCGAGCCGCCAGCAGCTCTCGCTCCAGGCGCTCCACCACATCGGCCACCGGTACGACTGCTTTGATCGCCCCGATTCCTTGCCCGGAGCCCCATACGTCACGCCACGCCTTGACCCCTTTGCCGGAATCCGCAAAGCTCATCGCGCCGGGGTCGCGCTCCTCGAGGCGGTCCGGATTCAGGCCGGCGCGCTCGATGGAAGGGCGGAGGTAGTTCCCCTTCACCCCCGTGAAGTGGGAGGTGTAGACGATGTCTTCGGCCGAGTGGGCTACCAGCATCTCCTTGTATTCTGACGCCGCATTCGCCTCCCTGGTCGCGATGAACGCCGAGCCCACGTAGCCGAAATCCGCACCCATTGCCAGGGCGGAAAGGAGGGCGCGCCCGGTCGTGATCGAACCCGAAAGGAGCAGCGGCCCTGCGAAGAACTCCCGGATCTCTGCAATCAAGGCGAATGGCGAGGTGGCACCCGCGTGACCTCCGGCTCCCGCAGCCACGGCGATGAGGCCGTCGGCGCCCTTCTCGAGGGCCTTCTCCGCAAAGCGGCGGTTTATCACGTCGTGCAGGACCACTCCACCGTAGGAGTGCACCGCCTCGTTCACCTCTTCGCGAGCGCCCAGCGAGGTTATGACAATGGGCGCGCGGTGCCGAACAATGACTTCCAGGTCGGCCTCGAGCCTGTTGTTCGAGCGGTGCACGATCTGGTTGACGGCAAACGGCGAGACCACCATGCCCGGGGTCTCCTCGCGAGCCTTGGCCAACTCATGCTCCAGCTCGAAGAGCCAGTCGTCCAACAGCTCCGCCGGCCGTGCGTTCAGCGCGGGAAAGGAGCCGATCACCCCTGCCTTGCACTGCGCCGCGACCAGGGTGGGATTGGAGATAATGAAGAGCGGCGCCGCCACCACCGGTATTCGCGTCGATTCGGTCAGCCAGCGCGTTACTGGGTGCATCCGGGTCCTTTCCAGCCACTTCGGAGCCGGGACGCCCGTGGTGCGCGCCGCATCGGCCGCGCCGAGATGCTCGCAGGCCCGCCACGGGAAAGCTTCGCGCACCCGGGAGCCGAAACTCCCGCCCGGTGATCTCTCAGGCTATGCGCGCGGGCGGTCGCCCTGCCTGGCCTTTCGCGATGCGCGGAGTTCCGGTCGGGTACAGCTATTCCTGTCCAAGCCGGCAGTGGTGATCGTGGTACCTGGAGCTTGGGACGAGGGTCCGCCAATTGTTGCGAACCCGGGGCGTGGTTACGAGCCGGCCCGGGGCAGGTCCTCGTGGGCGGGCCTGCCGCCCATTAGGCTCGATGGGAAGGTGCAGCCTGCCCGCGCGCACCCTTGGGAGCTTCGGAAGAGGTGGCGTGCCATCGCCGCGGCGCAAGAATTGCGGGTGCCGGGCAGGCATGGCCTGCGCACCGGGAGGCGCCATCTGTTTTGGCTGGAGGCACGCTCGCGATGTTGGCGGAGGGGTCGCAAGTTTTGAGTGGATGCCTCGGTCCCGGGCCCGGCGCAGCGGGCAACGATTATATGCAACCGACGACTATTGGGGACCTGGACAGTCTTTGAAACCAGCTCGCAGATTGAAAGTAGCCCTTGAGGCCTCAGCGGTTGTCGGGGAGCGAACGGGAATCGGCGAGTTCGTCGTCGCCACCGCCGAAGCCCTTGCCAAGGACCCGACCATCGAACTATCGGCCTTCGTAATCTCGTGGCGGGGCCGGGATCGCTTCCGGCAGGAGCTGCCTTCGGGCATTTCCACCCGTCAGCGCCCCATGCCGGCACGTCCGCTCCACTTCATCTGGGAGCGCAGTACGTTTCCGCCTCTCGAGCTTTTCATCGGCAAGCCGGACATCGTCCACGGCATGAACGCGGTCTTGCCGCCCCGCTGGTGGTCCCGCGGCATCCTGACCGTGCACGACGTCGCTCCCATCTCCCATCCAGAGCTCTGTCAACCCAACTTCATGCCCTGGGAGAAGCTGGTCAGAAGGGCAATCAAGCAGGGTGCCTACGTCCACACCCCGTCCAACTTCGTCCGCAACGAGGTGATCGCCACCTTTGACATCGACCCGGCCAAGGTTCATGCCATCCCGCTGGGAATACCGACCGCGCGAACCCCGTCCAACGCCACGGGGCCCGAGGCACTGGATCGCCGGGATGCGGATCTGGGCTCCTACGTGCTGGCCCTTGGAACCATCCAGCCTCGCAAGGATTACGTAAACCTGCTCAAGGCATTCGACGTGGTGGCGGCGTCGGACGGCCGGGTAAGGCTGGTGATCGCGGGTTCGAAGGGATGGGGATACGAGGAGTTCGAGAGCACCCTTGCCACGCTTAAGCATCGCGAACGCGTGACCTATCTTGGCTACGTGAGCGAGCAGCGCAGGCTCTCACTTCTCCGGAATGCGACCGTACTTGCCTACCCGTCGGTCTACGAGGGCTTCGGATTACCTCCTCTCGAGGCGATGGCCGAGGGAGTGCCCGTCGTCTCCACGAGCGTGGGGTCGATTCCCGAAGTGGCCGGGGATGCCGCCGCTCTCGTCCCACCGCGCGATCCCGCGTCACTGGCCGAGGCCATCTCGCGCCTGCTCTCCGACGAGGAAGCGAGGGCGGTCATGAGCGCCAAGGGTCTCGAAAGAGTGAAGATGTACAACTGGACGGCCACTGCGTCGGCCCTCAGTAGCCTCTATGCGCAAATTGCAGCCGACTGAGGTGACCCGTTCCGGGGGCCGCATTCACAACCGGGCGGCACGGGCATGAGAATCGACTTCGTCTCCAGCAGGTGGGCGCCGTTTGTTGGCGGCGCCGAGATCGTGGCGGGGGAGTTGGCGCGCGAACTCTCCGCAGAGAACGAGGTGGTCGTACACACCACCGAGCGGGGCTTCGGGCAGGATCAGGATTCCCGGCTTGAAACGGGTGAGGCGCGGATTGGCAACGTCACGGTGCTCAGGTACCGCCCCTATGGGCCCGGCCGGCTCTTCTTCCCGAGACTCGCCGGCGCCGACGTGGTCCACATGCACGGCTTCTACCGCCCCCTGGTTGTTGAAGTCGCGCGGAGGGCTCCCAGGGGCAGGCTGGTGATTCAGCCCCACGGCGCGCTCATGCCGAATCTTGGGGGCTCCGATGGCGTTCGCTCAGAGGTGCGGAAAGGAATCGACCGCTGGGTTCTCCCACGCTTTCTACCCCGGGTGGCGCGCTTCGTGACGATAAGCCCGTCCGAGGCCGAGGGACTTCGTCGCCTGGGGGTTCCTGGGGCCGCCTGTGTAAGCCTCCCGGGCCCGATAAGACAGAGCCTGGTCGACCGAGCAAAATCCGACTCTCCTGCAGTTGACAGGGTGCCGGGAAGGATCGCGCTTGTGGCTCGGCTGGTTCCACTCAAGTCCGTCGAACACGCGATCGAAGCGATGGCGGGGCTTCCCGATTTCGAGCTGCACATCGCCGGGGAGGCGGAAGACGCGGAGTACGCCAGTGAACTGGCCGCTCTGGCAGCGCGCTTGGACATCAAGGGCAGGGTGCGCTTCCTTGGAAGACTGAGCCCCGACGAGCTCGAGAGGCTCCTGCGCTCCAGTGTCGCGCTGGTCCTCCCTTCCCGGGCGGACGGGTGGGGGCTAGTGGTGGCGGAGGCTCTGCTATTCGGCGCGGTGCCGGTCGTGAGTTCCGGGGTTGGCGCGGTGCTTGACGACGCCATCGGGCTGCCGCTTCGCTACGAGTGGGGGGATGTGGCCGCCCTGCGCACCCACCTCGAGGATGTGGGCGCGAGGTATGCCGACTTCTACCGGACGCGAGTCGAGGCCGGTGCAAGTTGGGTGGAGGCCAAAATGAGCCCCAAGGCGATCGCGGCCGCCCTGCTGGAGCTTTACGACGGCCTTTCCGGTTGACCACGCGCTTAGCTCGGGAGGGCCCCGGCCCCGGCGCGCCGGCCCGCGGGCGGGACCTCCAGGGGGTGGCCGGATAGCGTGTTGGTGGCTTCAGACGGTGTCGGGCACGGCACGAGGATGTGAGTGGTGGTAGAGCATCCGCTGGTATCGGTTGACGTGAGCGCGGTTCCGGCCAACATGACCGGCGTAGGCCGCTATGCCGTCGGCGTCCTCTCCGAAATCGGTGCGCCGGCCGCGGAGGCGGGGCTCGAGATCGCCGCCGTCACCAAGCTGGGCGACGGCAGCCGCTTCAGCAGGTATGCCCCGGGGATCAGGATGTTGGAGACGGTTCCGACTTCGAGGCTTCGGCGTCTCGTCTACGAACAACGGAGCATGGGCGCCGTTCTCGACGAATTGGGGGTCGTGCTCCACCATGGGATCCACTACACCCTTCCCGGCCGCATGAAGGCCAAGAAGGTGGTGACCATCCACGATGCGACCCTGATAGAGCATCCTGAATGGCACGAGCGCAGCAAGGTGGCGTTCTTCTCCAGGATGATCGCCCGGTCTGCGAAGGAGGCTGACGCCCTTGTCTTCCCATCTCAGAGCGCACTCCAGGGTTTTGCGCGCCACTTCGAGACCAACGCCAGGACCGCCGTCATACCTCACGGCGTAAACGACGCCCGATTCGACCCCCCAGAGGGCGTCGGAGACGAGGAGCAACTGAACGAGCTGGGCGTCGAGGGTCCCTACCTCCTCTTCTGTGGGACCCTGGAGCCAAGGAAGAATTTGGAGCGGCTGCTGGATGCGCACATGAGAGCCTGGACCGGGGGTCCGCGCCTTGTTGTGGCCGGACTGGCGGGTTGGAAGGACAGTCGACTGCGCCAGAAGTTGGACTGCCTGGTCGAGTCGCGAGCCGGAAAGGTGCTGGGGTTCGTCAGCGACGCTCAGCTCGGCGCACTGTACCGGAATGCGCTTGCCACCCTCTACCCCTCGCTGGAGGAGGGTTTCGGCCTGCCGGGCCTCGAAGCAATGTCCCAAGGCAGCCTGCTCGTCACCTCCTTGGGGTCGGCCATGCAGGAGTACGCGGAAGGCGTCGCTCTATTCGTGGATCCGCTCGACGTCGCCTCATTGGCGGCCGCCATCGAGCGCGCGATCGCCGGTGGATCCGACCTGGAGGCGATGGCGGCCGCCGGCCGCGAGCGGGCCATGGCGATGACCTGGGCCTCGAGCGCCAAGAGCCACCTCGCGCTCTACCGTAGTATCCTGGGACTCTGACGCTGGGGGAGGCAATGTTCGCACTGATCACCGGTTCCCACGGCTTCGTCGGCCCCTACCTGGTGCGGGAGCTGCATAGCCGCGGGCACCAAGTTGCCGAGTTGGCAGCCGGTGTCGACATCACCGACCGCTCAGCCGTCGAGGTGGAGGTCAAGGCGTACATGGCCCGCCTCCAAGGCGGGGAAGCCGGCGCCGTCTTCCATCTGGCGGCACTGAGCCACGTGGGGCGGAGCTGGAGCGATCCCGCGTCCGTCATCCAGGTGAACGTCGGCGGGACCGCCAACCTGCTCGGGTGCCTGGCAGATGCCGGATTCAAGGGGCGCTTCCTGTTCGTCTCGTCAGCCGAGGTCTATGGCAACCAGCCGGATGTGTCACTGATCGAGGAGTCGGCCGTTGCGTCCCCCTTGAGCCCGTACGCGGCCTCGAAGCTCGCCGCCGAGGTATTCGTGATGCAGGCAAGGCGCGCATTCGGGCTCGACGTTCTGATTGCCAGGCCCTTCAACCACATCGGACCTGGCCAGAGCCCGGACTTCCTGGTTTCTGCGCTCGCAAAGCGGATCGTGGCCGCGGAACGCTCCGGCGCCGAAAGCATCGCGGTCGGAAACCTCAGCGCGGTGCGGGACTTTCTCGACGTCCGCGATGTGGTCCGCGCCTACTGCGACATCGTCGAAGGCGGGTCCGCCGGAGAGCTCTTCAACGTTGCTTCGGGGCAAGGCGTTGCCGTCTCGGATGTGCTGGAGAGGATGCTGAGCTTGGCGGGCACCTCCCTGCGGGCCCGGGTATCCGAGTCACTCGTGCGCAAAGTGGAGGTTCCGCGTCTGGTTGGCGATGCCTCCAAGCTGCGAGGGGCGACTTCGTTCAGACCGGAGTACGACTTGGACTCAACCTTGGCGGACGTGCTCGCACATTGGCGGCGGGAAAGCGACGGAGCCGCGGACGGCTAGCTGCCGGAGCGCGGGAAGGGGCCGCGGCCGGCCAGCCCGCCGAAGCCCTTGGAGACGACCTTCTCCAAGTCGCGACGTGCGACCATGATCCGCTGAAGGCCGAGAACTCCGAATCCCACCGCTACGTAGGCCAAATCGCGAATTTCTTCGCCGGCACTCTTTGCCATTCGGACCTCCATGGGCACTTGCGGCCGCGTTAAGAGCACGAATCCGGTGGTGTCGCGCTGAATGCCCCGCCCACGTGGCCCGGGTGGGTTTCATCTTGCTCGGGGGCTAGTCTATGAAGTCCGGTATGTCTTCCCCTCCTCTAGTAGTAGCGGTGCTGGTCGCCAACGATCCCGGCGACTGGCTGGAGGAGTCGCTCGCCGCGCTGGTCGATTCCGACTACCCGAACCTCTCGCTCATGGTTGTGGACAACGGTTCACGGGTTCCCATTGCGACCAGGGTTGTGGACAGCGCTCCCGACGCCTTCCTGATACGCAACGAGAGCAATCTCGGCTTCGCGAGGGCCGTCAACGAGGCGGTCAAGAGCGTCCCCTCGGCGGCGTACCTTCTCATTTGCCATGACGACGCCGCGGTCGCGCCCGATGCGGTCTCGGTGATGGTGGAAGACGCTCTGCGAATGAACGCCGCCATCGTCGCTCCCGAGATCGTCGCCTGGGACTACCCGGACCGGGTCCTCTCTCTCGGTTTCGACGTCGACCGGACCGGGGCGGTTCGCAGCCGGGTGGATGTCGGGGATCTTGACCAGGACCAGTATCCGATCGTCGAGGAGGTATTTGCGGCTTCCGCGGCTGCGATGCTGGTGAGACATGACCTCTTCACCGCTCTCGGCGGCTTCGATTCGGAGATGTTCCTCTTCGGGGAGGACGTGGATCTCTGTTTCCGCGCCCAGCTTGCCGGAGCGAGGGTGATCGCCTCGTCGTTCGCCAAGGTCCGTCATATGGGTATCCTGGTCAGCGGCCCGGTCAATGCCTACCTCGCCTCCAAATACCAGCCGATCAGGCGGCGGCTTCGCCGCGCCGAGCGCACCTTCTACGTGCGCGCCAATCAGCTGCGCTGCATCAACAACAACACCGAAGGGATGATGCGCCGCGTCTCGGAGGTGCAGCTATCGGCACTCGCCCTGATGGAGATCGTCTACTTTGCGATCACGGGCCGACTCGGCACGGCAAAGTCGATTCTCTCCGCACTCCGCTCCGCATCCGGTAAGCGGCGTAGTGCGGAGTCGATGCAGCGCCAGGAGTTGATGGCCAAGCTTCGCTTGCTCGACCAGCAGGAGCTGAAGGGGCGCCTTGCCAGAGGCTCCGCTCGCCTCACGGCCTTCTTCGCCCACCAGCGCAACACCCGGGCCATGCTCAGGTACGAGGTGGAGCGCTCGCGCAGACACTCGCCGGGCGCGATTCTCCAGAAGCACCTCCTCGACGAGGAGAGCAGCGATCCGACCGCGATGGCGACGAGATACGTCCAGCGGCGTATTGCCCGTGTCATCCAGGTCTTCGTCATCCTTTACGTGATCTTCGCCTCGCGTCACGTGATTCTCGGTCCGCTGCCCGCCTACGGCACCATCGCGGTGCTCCCGCACGGCTCGAGCCTGATATCGGACTTCTTCTCGGGCTCCCTGTCACCGGCGAGCGGTTCGGCGACCTCGGTGCCCGCCGGATACCTGATCCTCGGGATCCTCGGCCTGCCGTTCCTGGGGGCCACCGGCCTGATGACGCACGCTTTCCTCGGCGGCCTCATCGCAGTGGGCCTCCTGGGTGCATACCGGCTGGGTGCGAAGTACCGGAATCCTCTCTCCGCGACGTTGGCGCTACTCACCTACGCCATCGCCGGGTCGCTGGTGGGCGTCTTCTCGGTGATGTCGCTCTTTGGCCTGGTCGCCTTCGCCTTCTCGCCGTGGCTTATTGGTATAGCCCTGGACCTGGTCGAGTCGGTTGTCGCCGGGGAGAAGGTGACGTCTCGCTCTTTGCTGCGGGCCGGCATGGTGGGCGCACTCGCCACCGCGTTCGCACCAGGTTTCGTCGGAGCCGAGCTCGTCCTGGCCATCGCGGTAATCGCCGCTTATGCAGGATCCGGAAAGGCGCGGGCGTCGGGCTTTTGGGTGATAGGGCGCTTCTTCCTGCTGGTGCTCGCGATCACGCTCGGGGCGAACGCCAGCTGGTTCATCGGCTACCTTGGCCCTGGCACGACGCTTGCCTCTCTTTTCGGATCGGCTCCCCCCGCGCATCTGAGCTTGCTCGACCTGCTGCGCTTCGGCGCCGGCTCCGGCGCCTCTATCAATCCCTTCGCAGAGTTCGCGTTGCTCGGCCTGGTGGTGACCCCGTTTGTCGCCCGTGGCGCCAGGGCAATGCGCGCGGAGGTCGCGCTGGTCTCGGCGGCGGTCGTCTTCATCTTTGCGGTTGCCTCCAGCAATGGGGCCTTGGGTCACGATCCGCTGCCGCTGGTCTACCTATCTCCGCTTCTTTCCTCCTTTGCCGCCTATGGCTCCGCCAACGCCGTGGACACCATCTATCGCGACCTGCCCCGCGAGGCGTTCGGATTACGCCAGCTCAGCGGCGCCGCGGTGGTGGTAGGCGTCTTGGCCACTCTTCTCGGCGTGGGCACCCCCTTGCTCGGTGGGCGCCTCGGCATGCCCGCTTCCGGCTACGAGAACTCCCTCGGGTGGGTCACGGGTAGTCATGGGCAGGCGGCCAAGGTCCTGTGGATAGGCACGCCAACCACGATCCCGGCGGGAGCCTGGTGGTTCGCCAGCGATGTTGCATATTCCGTCACCACCGGGCGCGATCTCGGATTCGAAGGCGCGTATACGCCGATCCGCGCCACGTCCTATGGCTCGTCCTACGATGGCCTGGCCCGCGCGGCCCTGCTGGAGACAACCCGGCTGGGCTCCTATCTTGCCCGCGATGGGATCTCCTACCTCGCGTATCCGGCGTCCGCCCAGAGCCCGGCCCTGCAGCGGCTGACGCTTACGCTTGCCCGGCAGGTCGACTTGACCCAGGTCTTGACCGATCCCGGCGTCACCGGCTATCAGGTGCTCGAGAAGGTCCCTGTGGGGAGTGTCCCTTCCGGGGGCTCGCACGCCGGAGCCATGGCGCTCGGCCTTCTGGTTGCCCTCGAGTGGCTGGCACTTGTCGATGCGGTCTTCTTCGGGGCTTTCGTGACCTCGAGGCTGGTGACTCACGTGAAGGTTTCCATTGCGGTGGAGCGCGACCTGCGTGGACAGGATCATGCCACCCGCGCTCCCACGGCGCCGCGCTCCCACGCGGAGGTGGGCTAGTCCTTGACAGCCAAGCACAGCAGCAGTAGGAGTTATTTGCGCCGGACCGTGGTGGCGGCCGTTTTGGCCCTGGCACTGGTCGTCGCGGCGACCGTCGATCTGGGGCGTGGCCCGGCCGGGCCGAACGCGCTCTTCGCCCCCGCATTCAGCGTCTCGCCACAGAGTTCCGACTCCTCCACCTAGTTTTGGCCGGTCCCGCGCCTGGACAAGGCACCGGGCGTCTCCGTAGCACTCGAGCTGACGAATCTCACCGCCCGGGCGCAGCGCGCAGCCGTCGACTTTTACGCGGCCAACGGCAAGGACATCCACAAGTCGATCGCCGTGGCCGCGGCATCGAACCGGCAGGTGGCATTGTCGCTGCCCTCCGCCAAGCCGGGAGGCGTCGAGGTCACCTTCCCCGGAGGCGGCAACGTCGTGGGCCTAATGGCCACCGGCAGCCAGGGCTATTCGCAGCTTCTCTGTCAGCCCTCACCTGGGCCCCAGTGGTTGGTGGAAGGCATGTCCACCCAAGGGAACTCGACCGGAGGGCTTGCCGTCTTCAATCCGTTCGCCTCGGACGCGATCGTGGACATTTCGTTCCTCACGCCCTCGGGCATGCAGCAGCCCGGCCCTCTCCAGGCGATCGTACTCGCCGGCCACTCGACGACCGAGGTGTATCTTCCCGACTGGCTCCAAGGGGTCGGTCCGATAGCCGCCCAGGTGTCCACTCGCATTGGACGGGTGGTGGCCGGAGCCGTCGAGGTGCGAGCCGACCCCTCCGCAAGCGGTGTTGTTCTGCCCCCGGTTTCAGCCGAGATCTTCAGCAATTACGATTTCCCGCTTCTCTCGGTGACGACGAACCAATCGGTTACTCTGCAGCTCTACAACCTCACCGATGCCCAGCAGAACGCGAACGTCTCGATCCGTGCGCTGGCGCCCACGGGGGAGGTCTCTCCTACCACCACCCAGGCTTCGGCGACCACCGTCGAGGCGGGCCCTCCGCGCTTCAAGGAGTCGGTGCCTGCCCAAGGATCGCTCTCCATCCCGCTCAAGACGATTGCCTCGGTGCCGATCGGCACGCCGTTTTCCATGCATGTGCGTGGCAGCGTTGTGGCCATGGTGGTGGTCAAGGGCTCCACGGCCGGCCCCCTTGCCGGAATATTCGAGGAACCGGGTGTCAAGATCGCCTGGCACAGATGGCTTGAGCTTGCCTATGGGCCACCAGGTGGCCTCGCCGGAAATCAGCTGGCGCTGGTGGTGGGCTCGCCTAATAACCGTGCGAGCGGCCTCGTCGAGCCGTTCTACTTAGTACGCAAGGCGCTGACCGCTCAGCTCAAGGGGATCGACAGTACGGCGGGAGTTCCCTTCGTGGCGGATCGAACCAAAGTGCAGGTTTACCCGAGCAAATTCCCCGGCGGCCTGCCTGTGGCGTTTACCATCTCTACATCGAGCGCTACCGTGGCGGCGATGGCGCTTATCGGCGGTGACGGCAGCCTGACGCCACTCAGCCAAATTCCCGTCAACTAAAGGCATGCGGCGCTTTTCAGCCGCCTGTGCCGCCGGCGCTCGAATAGCATTTGCCCATGGCAAGATGGGGTATCACTCTTCCGCTCACCGCCGATGGCCTGGCGGCCCAACGCGAGCCGCTGGCTCGGCTTAGAGCCGCCGGCTACGTGGACGCCTGGAGCGCCGAAGTTTCGCAGTACGACGCCTTCACGCCGTTGGTGCTGGCGAATGAGTGGGAGCCGGGGATGAACCTGGGGACGGCAATCGTCCCGGCCTTCACGCGGGGACCGGCCACGCTGGCGGTATCCGCCGCTGCAATGGCGGAGCTGGCCCCTGGGC
>JAKAEN010000310.1 GCA_021818355.1 Actinomycetes bacterium
CGGCTTGCGGGGCCTGCTCTCGTCACGCTTCCACGGATCGCAGGGGCAGTCTGCAAGGGCGCGGATGCGGCGAAACCGTCTGGCCGTGGCCGATGGCGCAGGCGTGGTTCTCGCCCTGGCTGGATTCTTCGAGCTCGTGAACTCAGGCACCTCCGGCACAGGAACCACCAACATCCTGGCTGCGCTCTCTCCGGCACTGCTGGCAATTGCCGCGGGCATCATCGGAGTTCGCCTCCTGCCCCTCGCCCTTGCACTTGCCCAACGGCTCAGCCGGAACTCCACCCGCATCGCCCTATTCCTCTCAAGCCGCTCTCTCGCGCGCCGCTCGGGACAGGTGCGCCAGGTGATACTGGCTTCCCTCGCCACCGCTGTGGCGATCTTCGCTCTTCAAAGTTGGAATGCCGCCAACTACAACCGGGCTTTGCAGGCGGACTTCATGGTCGGCGCCGCGCACGTTCTGGACGTAGCTCTCCCCTCCAACTTGACTCTCGAACAGGCCGTCGACCGGGTCGACCCTGGCGGAAAGCACGCCATGGCGGCCGTCGAGGTTACGGCCGCCAGCGGGCGCGTGCTGGCAGTCCAGGCCTCCCGTTTGGCGGGAGTGATGGACTGGCCCGCCAGCCTGCGCGCCGGTGGCGCCGGGGTAATAGCCAGGACCCTCGAGCCAAAGGGTGCGGGAGTCCCGCTCGTGATCTCAGCCGCGCGAGCACTGCTCTTGAAGATTCACGCCAGCCAACCGACAAAGAGCCCTGTCTCGTTGCAGATCACCCTCTTCAATCTGACCTCTCAGGAGGAGGTCATCGCGTTGAGTTCACCCATCGCCGCCGGCACCCACCTCTACCGCCTGGACCTTGGCAGCGGATGCGCGACCTCCTGTGACGTCCAGCAGGTGAGCGTCGTCAACAGCACCTCCACCCAAGGCATCTCAGGCTTGGCAGCGAGCTTCGAAATAAGATCGGCCGCGATACAGGGCGTCCATGGACCCATATCGGCCTTCAACGGGTTCCTCGATTCGCGCAACTGGAACGCCAGCGGTGGCGCGGTACCACAGGCGGGTTCCAGTGGGACCCTGCGGATGGTCGTCACCGTCCCCGGCAGCGCGATCACCACACCTGCCCTCACCGCCTCTTATCTCTCAAGAACCATACCGGCGGTGACCACCGCTGACCTGGCATCCGCCCTGGACCTGAACTCCAATCTGGGACAGCTGAGCGTGCAGGGGCTGGACGGGAACGTACTACAAGCCAATGTGGCCAAGGTGGTTCGCGCACTCCCCGAACTCGGTGGTGATTCCAGCATGATCGACCTCACCGCCGCCACGCTCGCCCAACAGGCGCCCGAGTTGAATGCAGTGGATCAGATATGGACCAACCTGCCCGCCGACGCTAGCTTGGTCGAGGCGCTATCGAGGTTGAAGGTCAGGGTCCTGAGCGACAGGATGCCGGCCTCGGTCATTCGCGCCTTCGGAGGAACTTCGCTGGCGCTCGCTGATGATTTCTTCGTAGTCTGCGCGATGATCGGCCTCATCCTTGTTCTTGGCATGACCCTCTTTGGGATTGTGAACCGAGTACGCAGTCGCAGCGTGGAGAGTGCCGACCTCGTCTCGGTCGGGATCGAACGGCGCATCATCCGCCGTACCTTCCTTATCGAGCAGATGGTGGTTGTGGTTCTTGGCGTGGGGGTGGGCACCTTGGCAGCCGTGGTAGCGACCAGCTTCGCCCTGCCCTCCATCCCTGAATTCGCCTCGCTGCCACCCGGCCCGTCTCTGACCTACGGAATCTCGACCCTTCTGGTGCTTTTGGTGGTGGTCACGGAACTCGTGCTACTAGGGATCTTTTCAACGGTTGGGGCCCGCCTTACCGTCGCTCGAGCCGCACCTGAACTGCTCCGGGTGGCGCCGCAATGAGCGCACGGCACGAAGGACTGGCAATATCCTGCCAGGATCTTTTCCACATCTACCCAACTGCGGAGGGAGCTCTAGTAGCTTTGCGCGGCATCGACCTCGAGATCGAGGCGGGAGCCGTGGTGGCGCTAATGGGTGCCTCCGGAACCGGAAAATCGACCCTCCTAAACCTGATGGGCGGAGTGATAGCGCCGAGCGCGGGTTCACTCAGGATCGGCGACTACCACGTCTCTGAGATGTCCCCCACCCAAATCATGGCGATGCGCGCCCGCGACGTCGCATTGGTTCTCCAAGAGGCATCCGCCAATCTCCTCTCCTACGCCACCGCCCTCGACAATCTGCGCTGGGTCAGGCGAAACCTTGGAGAGGCGGCGGCCGGTGCACCACCTCCGGAAGAGCTCTTGGAGCGGCTCGGCCTCGCCTCTCTCGCGCACCAGCGGGTCGCCACCATGTCCGGAGGCGAGCAGCAACGGGTTGCGCTGGCCAGCGCCATGGCCGGATCGCCGAGAGTCCTGCTCGTCGACGAGCCCACCTCGCAGCTCGAAGGTGACGAGCGAGAGGTGGTCATCTCCCTATTGAACAGCATCAACAGGGAGATCGGCGCCACGGTGGTGATAGTTACTCACGACGAAGAGGTGGCGGCGCGCCTTCCCCGCACCGTGGTGATCCAGGACGGGAGAGTCGCCTTCGAAAGCAGGGCGGGGGTTCGTTACGAGGTGGTGGGCGCCGACCGGTCAGTCCAGCTTCCAGAGACCCTGGCCGCC
>JAKAEN010000060.1 GCA_021818355.1 Actinomycetes bacterium
ATCGGGGAGATGCTCTGCCCCAAGTGCCGATCGGTGGCCAAGGTGAAGGACCGCCCCTGGGTGATCTACGTGGATCTTCCCTTCGGGGGCACACCGGTCAGGATCGCCTGGAGAAAGCGGCTCCTCAGCTTTGAGTGAGGTTTGGCCGGTCGTAAACCACCGACCCTCGTCACACCGAGGCGGGCTGAGGACGTTCGGCCCTTGCCGGAGCCCGGGCACGGCTTTATCCTGGCGGTGTGATCCAGGCAATCGGCGCCGCGTCCTCCAGGCGGCTGCGCCTATACAACCTTGGTGCCGGGTTGCTTCATACGGTGCAGGCCGCCTCGGTTCTGGCATTTGCCAATGCCTTTTCCCTGCCTGTACGCGCCTCGTATATGACAGGCCCGCCTGGACCGGGCGTGGGGACGCGGACCGTTACGCTCTTCGATATCAGGTTCGCCTGGGCGATCGCCGCCTTCTTCGGCCTTTCCGCATTGGCCCATTTCGTGATCGCCTGGCCGGCGTGGCCTTCTTACCTGGCGCAACTGGCCAGGCACCGCAATCCATATCGCTGGCTCGAGTACTCGGTCAGTGCTTCGATCATGATCGTGCTCATCGCCATGCTCTCCGGAATCGACAACATCGCCGCATTGATCGCACTGGTCGGCGTAAACGCGGCGATGATCGGCTTTGGGTGGCTCCAGGAACTCTACGAGTCTCCCGGGGGGAGTCTTCGGCCGTTCTGGCTCGGATCCCTGGCCGGCGCCGTACCCTGGTTGGCCATCGGGGTCTACCTGGTCGGTCCCGGCACGGCTCTTCACCCGCCGGCATTCGTCTACGCCATTTTCGTCTCCCTCTTCGTTGCCTTCAACTGTTTCGCCGTCAACCAATGGCTCCAGTACCGGCGGGTGGGAAGGTGGCGCGAGTACCTTGTCGGCGAGCGTGTCTACATAACGCTGTCGCTCGTTGCGAAGAGCCTGCTTGCGTGGCAGATCTTCGCCTCGGCGCTGGCGTCGGCAGGTGCACACTGACGGCGGCGTCTCGAGAGCGTCGATGCCGGGTCCTGCTGCGAAAGGCGTGTGGACGGTTGGGACGCGCTTGCGGCGCAATTGCGCGGCTCTCGGCGGATGACGGACGTCGTCCAGGTGGGAGGAGGGGCGGTCAATGCCGCCGCATCCGTGCACCACGAGCGGCATTGCCATGGCCTTCGCTTCGGCGGAGTGCGCCGGTAGAGGCCACACCGCAACAGAGGGCGGGAGAATGGATTCGGCGCACCGGATCTTCATCGGAGGTCCGCGTCAACCTCGAGGTGGATGATGACGAGACCTGAGCGGCCCGGCGCTTGGCGCCGTTTCCGGATGATGTCAAGGAGCGCGCAGCTGCTGACCTGGGTCGGCCTGCTTGCTCTTTTGCTGGTGGCTCCTTCGCTCGCGGGAAGTCTGAGCGCTGTGAATTCCGGAGGCGCCCCTCCTACCGCTTCGACGGGGCCACAGCCGGTGTCATCGTCCCCCGCTTCCACCGGCGCCCCCACGGCGTTGCCTTCCTCCACAACGCCGACCACCAGGGCGACGACTACCACCGCCCTGGCTGAGTCCACCGCGAGTTCATGTCACCTTCGCGGTTCCGGCTCGGCCGTCCTTCCCGACCCCGCATGCACCCCCGGTGCGGTCAACCCCGGGGTGACCCAGGCCGACATCGCCTCCACCATTTGCCAGGCCGGCTGGACGGCCACGGTGCGGCCCCCCGAGTCCTACACCTATGACCTGAAGGTCCAGCAGATGGCCGCCTATGGCGAAGCGGGCCCTACCTCCGCGTACGAGGAGGATCACCTGATTCCCCTTGAGCTCGGCGGCTCACCGGCCAGCCCTCTCAACCTGTGGCCCGAGCCGGGAGGGAGCCCGAATCAGAAGGACGAGGTCGAGAACGCTGCCAAGTACGCCGTCTGTGACGGCGAGATCACCTTGGCCTACGCACAGAACGCCATTGCCACGGACTGGGTGACCTTCGCACAGGAGCTGGGCGTCCCGGTGGCCACAGGCCCGGTGGAGACGTCAGCGGCAGCGAACACCTCGCCGGCAACATCGACTCTGGTCGCCGAATACAAGGCCGGGCAATTTTGTCCCCAGGCGAAGATCGGACAGACGGTGAACACCCCCGGTGGGCCACTTACCTGCGAGGTCCTCTCCGATCCAAGCCATCCGCATTGGATGCATAGCTGAGCCGATCGGCGGCGGCGGTTCAGGGCCTCCGGGCGCCCCGGGGCAATTCGCCGCCCCTTCCTGGGCCGTCCATCCGCGTTGTCTTGCCGAGGGCATCGGCGGTGGAGCGCCGGCCGAAAAGGAAGCCCTGGCCCATGCGCACGCCGACGCCGAGAAGGGCTTCGCGCTCCTCTTCCCGTTCGACTCCTTCCGCAACCACTTCGGCCCCCGTCTCCTGTGCCAGGTTGACCATCGCACGTGAAAGACTGCGGCGCACCGGGTCGATGTCGATGCCTCGGACCAGCTCGATGTCGAGCTTGATGATGTCGGGCGCGAAGTTGATGATGTGGGCGAGATTGGAGAAGCCGGTGCCGACGTCATCGAGCGCGAACTTGACGCCGGTTTGACGAAGGTTCATTATCGAGGCGCGAAGCCGGGGGTAGCTCTCTATGGCGTCGTGCTCGGTCAGCTCGATGACCAGCCGGTCCGGATCGCTCGAGGCGATCAGCTCCATTAGCCGGGGATCTCCGATGGCGTCAGGCCCGAAATTGAGCGCCAGCCGCACTGAGGCCGGAAGCTCGGGAAGCAAGGCAAGCGCCCTCCATGCGGCGGCAAGTTCCAGCTCGACGCCGAGACCCACCCGGTGCGCCTCCGCGAACCACAGATCAGGGGAGCGGTAGGGGACCGCATGGAAGCGGGTCAGTGCCTCCACGCCGGTCAGCTCCCCGCTCTCGAGCAGGACCACCGGCTGAAAGAGGGGCGAGTAGTCATGGTTGTCCATGACTGCGCGAATGCGTCGATCGGCTTCGATATCGTTGGCCAGCCCCGGCCAGGTTACATTGGCGATGAAGCGGGCCATCTGGCTCGCCCTCGCGCTTGCCGGGGAGCCGTCCCCCGGAACACGTTCATCGGCTTGATCTCCGGAGATGGCGGCCGCGGCGGCGAGGGAGATGGTGGCCGAAACGAAGTCGGCAAGACCGGTTAGCAGTGCGACGTCTTCCTTGGTGAATGCGCCGGGTGCCGACGAGCCCACCTCCAAGACGCCCAAGGCGGTTCCGTGGTCATGCAGAGGAACGCAGACGGTCGACCTTAGGCCAAGGGCGACGCTCGCTTCCAGGTCGGCCCGTGGATCCTTGTACACGTCCTCGCAGTGGAGGATGGCCAACGAGTCGAGAGCCCGTCCGGGCAGTCCGAAGCGGCGCTCGACCTTGGTCCCGACGGCCGAGGACAGAGAGCCGGAGCCGCAAACGTAGACAAGGTGGTCGTCGCAGGGAAACTCGAGCGCGGCTCCCTCGGCCCTGGCGATCAGACCCACGGCTTCGTCGGCTATGCGTTGCATCACGGCTGTAGGGCTGTTGGGGCCACGGGAGCTTGCGTCCATGGATCCGTATTCCGTCCTCTTGCCCGGCATTACAGGTGAAGTATCGGCTTTGGAACTGCCTGGCTTGATTCGTTCCGAAAGCGGCGCCGCTCCGGCCTCCGAAGCGCCGGCGGCCGGCTCCGTTCGGCCCCCTCGCAGCTGCGGCATTGTTCGCGCCTCGGCGCAGGTTGGGCGCCGTGTCCGGCGGGATCCGCCCCGTGGGACGCATGTCCCGCCCGTCTCCGCCGGGGGCGCGACTTGCGGAACGGGAATCCCTCCGCTGGCTACAATCTGGCCATGGAATCACCTTCGCGGACTTCGTCTCCCGTCGCCTCCGTCCTCTCCGGCCTGGACGGGATCCGGCTTTGGATCGAGGATTTCTACCGCGATCTACACGAATTTCCGGAGCTGTCGCACCAGGAGGTGGAGACGGCGGCCAAGGTGGCCGCAAGGTTGGAGGCCTCCGGCGTCTCCGTGCACCGGGGAGTGGGCGGGACCGGGGTGGTCGGCCTGCTCCGGAACGGGGACGGGCCTGCGGTATTGCTGAGGGCGGACATGGACGCGCTTCCGGTGGCGGAGGCCACCGGCATGAGCTACGCCAGCAAGCGGATGGGCACCGATTCGGCCGGAAAAGAGGTGCCGGTCATGCACGCTTGCGGCCATGACGTCCATGTCGCTTGCCTCCTGGGCGCGGCTCACCTGCTCGCATCGCAGCGGGAGGCTTGGGCAGGGACCGTGGCCTTTGTGTTCCAGCCCGCGGAGGAGACGGGGGACGGGGCACGGGCGATGGTCGAGAGCGGCCTGGCCGGGCTGCTGCCCCGCGTCGACGTTGCGCTCGCCCAGCACGTCCTTGCCGCGCCGGCCGGAATCGTGGGGACTCACTCGGGGCCGACGCTCTCGGCAGCGGACAGCATGCGCATCACCGTCCATGGTCGCGGCGCGCACGGTTCAATGCCCCATGCCTCCATAGATCCCGTCGTCCTGGCGGCGATGATCGTCGTGCGCCTGCAGACGGTGGTGGCGCGGGAGACGCTCCCCGGCGAGCCGGTGGTGCTGACCGTCGGCAAGGTGCAGGCGGGCACCAAGAGCAACGTGATACCGGACCACGCCGTGATCGAGCTCAACATCCGCACCTACAGCCCTCGGACGCGAAGCGCCGTCCTGGCGGCGATCCGCCGGATCGTGGACGGCGAGTGCCAGGCGTCAGGCTCGCCCCAGCCCGCCACCTATGAGCTCTTCGACCAATTCCCGCTCACGAACAACGACCCGGAGGCAACCTCCCGTGTTGCGGAGGCCTTCGGGGCGTTCTTCGGTGAGCGGGCCGTGGCTCTGCCGGCCCAGTCCGCCAGTGAGGACTTCAGCGACATCCCCAACGCTTTGGGCGTTCCCTACTGCTACTGGGGAATCGGGGGAACCGATCCCGGGCTCTACCGCAGGGCGGAGGAGGCGGGACGGGTGGCCGAGCAGGTACCGGTCAACCATTCCGCGCTTTTCGCCCCGGTGATCCAGCCAACGCTGGACACCGGCGTCCAGGCCCTGGTGGTCGCCGCGCTGGCCTGGCTCGGCGAACCCGCGGCCGGAGAGGCGGATGGGGGCCGGGCTTGAGCACGGGCTCCACTCTGCAGCTGGTGCTCGATCTGTCCGGCACCTTCGTCTTCGGGCTGAACGGAGCGCTCACGGCCATGGAGGCGGAGAACCTCGACGTTGTCGGAGTCGTAGTCCTGGCCGTCATCACCGCCCTTGGCGGAGGAATCATCCGCGATGTGCTCATCGGCGCCTTCCCTCCCGCCGCCTTCAGGGACTGGCGCTACATGGTGGTGGGCGGCGGAGCCGGCCTGGCCGCCTTCCTGGCCCGCCATCTCTGGGTGCGCGTGCAGCGGTCGATCACCGTCTTCGACGCCGCGGGGCTGGCCCTGTTCTGCGTAACCGGCACCACCACCGCCTACGCCGCACACCTGGGCGCATTCCAGTCGGTGATACTGGGGACCATCACCGGCGTAGGGGGCGGCACCGTGCGTGACGTGGTGATAAGGCGGGTACCCACCGTGCTTTCGAGCGGGCTCTACGCGGTCCCGGCGGCGCTGGGAGCCACCCTCACCGCGGTGTCGCTGGCATTTCATTTCTACAGTGGAGCGGTCGCGGCCGGCGCCGCGCTGCTTTGCTTCGTGATTCGCATGGTCGGGGTCCGCTTCAACCTGAACATGCCGGGCTCCCGGGCCGGCACCAATGGAGCCCAGACGGATGGCGGCTGAAGCGCCGCGGCGCTCCGGCCGGCCACTTCCCGCGGCCCTTTGAAGCGGAGTCGCCGCTTGCGACGACGCATCGTGATGCCGCACTCGCCAACCGCCCTGCCGCACGGTCCCGTTGACGGCTGCCGCGTTGACGGGATGGGTCCGGAGTGGTAGCACTTGTTAGTTGCATTCAGCGCAGACGCGCAGGTGGATGCGGCCGTTCGACGAAGGGACCGTTGTGGCGACTGCGCAAGGAGAGGGCGGCTCCCGGGCTTCGCGCGGCCGCAAGGTCGACGGGCCGGCGCTTGCCGTCGAGCACCTGACCAAGCGATTCGGAGATCGCACCGCCTACTCCGACGTCAGCTTCGAGATCGGCTTCGGTGAGGTCTTCGGCTTCCTGGGGCCAAACGGCGCGGGAAAGACCACCACTGTTCGAACCCTTGGCACCCTCATCGCGCCGACCTCCGGATCGGCCAAAGTAGCGGGGCTGCCCCTCACTGCCGCCAATGGACCGGCCATCCGGCAAAGGATCTCGATTATGCCCGAGTCACCCGGCCTTTATTCGCGGTTGACCGTCGAGGAGAACCTCGAGTGCTTCGCGGGACTGTACGGCTTGAGTGACACCCGTTCGAGGATACGCAACGCCCTGGGGGCGGTGAATCTCGTCGATCGCTCGAAGGACCTCTGCGGCGCGCTCTCCAAAGGTCTTCGCCAGAGGGTTGCCCTGGCCAGGGCGCTGCTCAACGACCCCGAGGTTCTCTTTCTCGACGAGCCCACCTCCGGCCTGGACCCGGTTGCGGCCCGGGAAGTTCATGAGCTCATCACCGGGATGCGCGAGCGAGGGGTCACCATCTTTCTCACCACCCATCGCCTCGAGGAGGCCGAAAGACTATGTGACCGGGTGGCGATCCTCAACACCACCCTGCGCATGATCGGCCGCCCGGACGAGCTGCGCCAGGAGTTGTTCGCCCAGACCTTGGAGGTGCGAACCAGAGCGCCTCTGGCCGATCCGGATGCACTGTTCGGCGGCCTGCCGGGGGTGAAAAGCTGGTCGGGCGCGGAGGATGGGAGGTACCGGCTCGAGGTATCCGATCCCGAGGCCGCCGCTCCTGGCGTGGCCAGGGCCCTGGTGGGGACGGGTGCCGACGTATTGTCCATCGCCGAGTCCCGCCACACCCTGGAAGATGTATACCTGCAGCTGGTCGGGGAAGAAGAGAAGGCGGGCCGGGCATGAGCGGCGCCTGGATGCGGATCTGGGCCATGTGTAAGAAGGAGCTCAGGGATTATCGGCGCAACCGCTTCGTGGTCGTGACCATGGCGGTGATGCCGCTCGTCTTCACCGTCGCCCCCATGATCCAGCTCTTCGCCATCAAGGTGAACGCGGCGAGCAGCGCCTTCAACGCCCGCATCGGTCTCTCTCTCCTCTACATGCTCATCATTCCCGCCATAGTGCCGTCGTCCCTCAGCGCCTACGCGGTGGTGGGCGAGCGTGAGCAGGGAACCCTCGAGCCGGTCTTGATCACACCCATAGGCTCCCAGGAGTTCCTCTTCGGAAAGGCCCTGGCCGCTTTCCTGCCCACGGTCGCCATCTCCTATGCGGTCTTCGGGGTCTTCCTCGCCGCCGCGAAGATATTCGCCCAACCTGTCGTGGCCTCCGCCATCTACTCCGGATCGCATATCTGGGTTCAGCTCGTCTTCACCCCGCTCTTGGCGGGGTGGTCGATATTGGTGGGCATCGCCATCTCCACTCGGTCGGCCGACGTGCGGACCGCCCAGCAGTTGAGCGTCTTGGCGAGCCTTCCTCCGCTGGTGGTGGTGGCGCTCATCACCTTCAACGTCATCCACGCCTCGCTGGCTGTCACCATTGGTCTCGCCGTGGCGCTGCTGGTCATCGACCGCTTCGGATGGCGGGCGGTGGCGGCGCTGTTCGACCGCGAGCGCCTGGTGACCGGCGGCCGGGGCTAGCCGAAGGGCCGCCGGAGTCCGGGTTGCTCCCACGTCGGAGCCGCTTTGGTGGTGCGTCGGCCGACGCCGCTGATCTATAATTATCTACGTGGATACGCAGATACCTATGGAACCCACCCCAGAACAGCTGGATCTTGCAGTGGAGACCTTCAAGCTGCTGGCCGACCAGACCAGACTGAAGATCGTTTGGGCGCTGCTGCATGGCGAGCACTCCGTCAACGAGCTGGCGGGCCATCTCGGTGTTAACCCCGCCGGGGTGTCCCAACACCTGGCCAAGCTCAGGCTCGCCCGCCTGGTGACCGTGCGGCGCGAGGGGACCAAGGCCTACTACGCGGCGGAGAGCGAGCACGTGCGCAGGCTGGCGGAGCAGGCCCTCTTCCACGCCGAGCACATCTCGGGCGCGAGGGAGGTCACTCATCCGGAAGAGGATGCGGGCCTCGGGCACGCGGCGTCAGGGAGGATCTGAGCCATGCACCTGGCCACGCACGGGCAAATGCCGGAGCCTTTCGGGGTCACCGGGCGCGGTGACGACTCCGCGGACCGCAAGGAGGCCAACCGGGCCATAGGCGTCTCCGCCATCGGCTTGGCGGCCACCGGCCTCGTAGAACTCGCGATCGCCGTACTGAGCGGATCCGTCGGGCTGCTCGGGGACGCACTGCACAATCTTTCCGACGTGAGCACGTCTTTGGCGGTCTTCGTGGGGCTGCGCGTCTCCAAACGCCGACCGTCGGACACCCACCCCTATGGCTGGGAGCGGGCCGAAGACCTGGCCGGGCTGGCCGTGGCTCTGGTCATCTGGGCAAGCGCGGTATTGACCGCGGTGATCAGCGTGCGCAAGCTCGCCGAGCACGGAACCACCAGCCACCTGGGCTACGGGATCGCCGCCGCGGCGGTGGGGATCGTCGGCAACCAGGTGGTGGCTCGGTACAAGCTGGGCGTGGGAAGAAGGATCCACTCCGCCGCCCTGGTGGCCGACGCCCAGCACTCCTGGCTGGACGCGCTTTCCTCGGCCGGCGCGATGCTGGGGCTGATCGGGGTGGCCCTCGGCCTGCCCTGGGCCGACGGCGTGGCCGGGTTGGCGATGACGCTGTTCGTCTGCCACGTGGGCCTGGAAGTCACCCGGGACATCGTCCGCCACCTTACCGACGGCGTGGAGGACGGCGTGATCCAGGCGGCGGGAGGGGCTGCCATGGAGGTGGAAGGCGTGGAGCACGCCCACGTTCGTGCCCGCTGGATGGGGCGCACCCTCCTCGTCGAGGTGGAAGGCTATCTAAAGGGCGACACCACGTTGCAAGCAAGTGCCTCCATCGGCCTGGAGGTGGAGCGGGCGGTGGCATCCGCCGTGCCGGAGGCGCGCTTTGTGGTCTGGTCACCCCGGGCCATGCCTGCTTGACCCGGGCCGACCCGTCCTGCCCCGCGACATCGTGGATCCTCCCCCAGGTGCCCTCTGCGCCACGAGCTGGAGACGTTCGGCTCTAGCAGAGGGGGGATGGGGGATCAATGCTTGTCGCAGGAGGCGCCGTCGGCGTGCGCACAGTGGACGGCGGACATGCCATGGAACAGAGCGTCAAACTCGGCAAGCTATGGGGAATCCCGATCGGCATGCACTGGAGTGTGCTGGTCATCTTCTTCTTGATCGCCTGGGAGCTTTCCGCACTGGTCCTGCCCGCGGACGCCGCCGGCTCCTCTCAAGGCTGGTACTGGACGGTCGGTATCGCCACCGCCCTGCTCTTCTATATCTCCCTGCTCGCCCATGAGGCCGCCCACTCCGTAGTCTCCAAGCGCAATGGGATCGGGGTGCGCCGGATCACCCTGTGGCTCTTTGGCGGGGTCTCCGAGCTGGAAGGTGAAGCGCTCACCCCGGGCGCGGACTTCCGCATCGCGGTGATCGGCCCGGTGGTCAGCTTCGTGCTCTCGGGGTTCTTCGCCCTGCTGACCGCGCTGGCCGCGGCCGCAGGCTCGGCCGTTCTGGAGGCAGCCCTCGGCTGGCTGGCCTGGATGAACCTCCTGCTCGGCGGCTTCAACCTGATTCCCGCGGCGCCGCTCGACGGTGGCCGGGTGCTGAGGGCCGCGCTTTGGCGCTTTGGCGGCGACCGGACGCGCGCGGCGGTCACCGCCTCGCGCGCGGGCGTGGGCTTCGGATACTTCATGGTGGGCCTGGGGGTACTTCTCTTCATCTACGGGTACCTGGTCGGCCTGTGGTTCGCCTTCCTGGGCTGGTTCCTGATCTCGGCGGCCCGCGCCGAGGAGGGTGCCACCGTGATTCGCAGCACTCTTGCGGGAGTGAGGGTGCGCGACATCATGACCCCCGATCCGGTTTGCTTCGCCTCGACGACGACGGTCGCGGAGCTGATCGAGCAGGCCTTGGACCACTACCACTTCACCTCCTTCCCGCTGGCGGGCCCTGACCGCAGGCCCACCGGTCTCGCCACCTTGGCCCGGATCAGGCGCGTTCCTCCGATGATCCGACCGGGGACCTCCTTGGCCGAGATCGCGACCCCGATCGCCCAGGTCCCCCTGGCGCGCCCCGACGACCCGCTGCCACAGATGCTCGAGCGCATGCAGGCCTCTCCCGACGGGCGCGCCCTGGTGATCGGCGACGACGGCGAGTTGGTGGGAATCGTCTCGCCCAGCGACATCTCCCGCTACCTGCAGCTCTGCATGTTGCGCGGAAGCCGGCAGCCCGCGGCGCGCATCTGAGCCATGCGCGGTGCCGAGCGCGCTTCGCCGTGGATTCATCGAGGTGGCGGGCGTGCAATAGGATCGAGCGCAGGCTAGAAGGAGGACGAGATGGTAAAGGCCTTTGTCATCGACGAGGCGGACGGCAAGGTCACCGGCACGGTTCGCGAGCTGGACGACTCCGCGCTTCCCGCCGAGGGCTTGCGCGTGAAGGTCGACTATTCGACGCTCAACTACAAGGACGGCATGGTCATCAACGGCGTCGGCCGCCTGGTGAGAAGCTATCCCCATGTGCCCGGAGTCGACCTGGCAGGGGTGGTGGAGGAGAGCTCCGATCCGCGCTTCGCCGTCGGTGACAGGGTGGTGGTCACGGGATGGAGAGTGGGCGAGGTGCACTGGGGCGGGTACTCGACCGTCCAGCGCGTCAATCCCGACTTCGCGATCAAGCTTCCCGAGAGCCTTTCCACCTTCGAGGCGATGGCCCTTGGCACCGCCGGGCTGACGGCAATGCTTTCCATTATGGCTTTGGAGGATCACCACCTCTCCCCGACGGCGGAGCACCCCGTTCTGGTCACCGGGGCCGCGGGCGGAGTCGGCTCGATCGCCGTCCTGGCCCTCTCCAGGCTCGGGTACCGGGTGTCCGCCTCCACCGGGCGGATGGAGGAGGAGGCATACCTGCACGACCTGGGCGCGACCGAGGTGGTGGCGCGCCAGGAGTTCTCCGAACCCTCGAATCGCCCCCTGGAGTCGGCCCGCTTCTCCGGCGCCATCGACAATGTCGGCGGGACCACCTTGGGCAGGCTTCTCGGCCAGCTCGATCCCGGGGCGTCGGTTGCCTCGGTCGGCCTGGCCGGGGGCTCCACCTTCAGCGCGAATGTCATGCCGTTCGTGGTGCGCGGCTGCAACATACTGGGCATCGACTCCGTGACCTGTCCGAACTCCCGGCGCGAGGCCGCTTGGGCGAGGCTCTCCGAGGTGATACCCCGGGTGACGCTCGATTCGCTGACCTCGGTCTATGGGCTGGATGATCTTGACCGCTTGGCGGACGAGATCTTGGTCGGGCACGTCAAAGGGCGTGTCGTGATTGATGTGAACGCTTGATACCCCAGGGGGTATAATAGTGGCATGAGAAAGCGCAACGCCCATTCCTCCATAGAGGCGGACAGCTGGGAGGCCTTCGATCGCGAAGTCCTGCAGTCCAAGGTCCCCGTAATCGTCGACTTCTGGGCACCTTGGTGTGCCCCATGCCGCATGGTGGCACCGGAGCTGGATGCGATAGCTGCGGGCAAGGGGGACGCGGTCAAGGTGGTGAAGGTGAACGTGGACAAGAACCGCGACGCCGCCTTCAAGTACCAGATCGCCTCCATACCCACCATCGCCCTTTATCGCGACGGTGAACTTCGGCGCAGGAGCGTCGGTGCCAAGCCGGCGCGAATGATCGAGGCGGACCTGAAGCTGTGATTCCTCAGGCGATCCCTTGCGGGATCGCCGAGGGATCGAGCCCGATCAGCTCGCGCGCCGTCTCGAAGGCGTAGCGGTCTGTCATGCCGCCCACGTAGATGACCACCTCCGCGAGGAGGTCCTCTGCGGAGATGCCCGGTTCGAACCCGATCAGGTGCCGGGCGTGCTCCGGATTCGAAGAGAGGTGCTCGACCAGCAGGCGCAGGACCTTTATCACCTGCTCGGATTGCCGGCGCGATTCGGGCCTCAGGTAGATTCGCTCGTAGTTGAAGGAGCGCAGGGCCCCGAGCACCTCGGCGTCGCTTTCGCGCATCGCCACCATCCCGGTCTCCATGGCACTGGAAACCAGGGCGTTGATAAAGAAGTCGAGCTGGCCCGAACGGCTTGTGCCGGCGGCTTCCCGGACCACTCCGGGCAGGTCGTCAGTGTCCACCACGCCCGCACTGGCCGCGTCCTC
>JAKAEN010000061.1 GCA_021818355.1 Actinomycetes bacterium
GGAGGCTCCGCCACCCAGGATGCGCAAGGAGGTCGGCTCGGCGGGAAGAAAGCGGCGCACCGGCCCGTAGAGCCAGCGGTTCGAATAGGCCACACCCTCGAGCACCGAGCGCACCATCTCCGCGCGAGTGGTGGAAAGAGAGATGCCCAGGAAGCCCGCCCGGGCCCGCCGATCGTCGACGGGAGAGCGCTCTCCCGCCAGCCAGGGGGTGAAGACAACGCCTCCGCAGCCCGGGGCGGCGGTGGCCGCGAGCTGGTCGAGATCAGAGAAGGAGGGCGAGAAGCCCTCAGGGCCGAGCATGTCGCCGGGGGCGACGAGCGAGCCTCTGAGCCAGTCGAGGCATTCCCCCGCCGTCTCGTGGTTGTCGGCTATGAAGTACTCGCCCGGCGCGATGCCGGGAACGGTGGCGACCGAGTGGAGAACGTCCGTCTTCTTCCTTGCCAAAGGTGCCGAGATCCAGGAGGTGGTGGAGAGGCACAGGTGGACCTCGCCGGTCCGGGTTGCGCCCGAGCCCATCACCGCGGTGTGCAGATCGGGAAGCCCGGTCACCACCCGGGCCTCGTCGGAGACCCCCATGGCCAAGGCAACCTCCGGCCTGATGGTCCCCACCACCGATCCGGCGGGGAGCAGCGGTGGGAGCTTCCCCGGTGGCACGCCGGCCAGGCCGACCAACTCGGCGTCGTACTCGAGGGCGCCGGGGGCTCGGTTGTCGGTGAGCCAGGCCGCGGTCATGGAGGCGGCGGTTGCAGCCACCTTGCCCGTCAGGCGCATGGTCAGAAAGTCAACCGGCTCCAGGTACCAGCGCGCCTGGCTCGCCACCGAAGGCGCCTCCGCCTCGAGATAGAGGATGTGTCCGATGGGATCGGCTCCGTAACGCGAGGGGGCGCCTCCGCTCTTGCGTATGAAGCGCAGAGCCCGGGTGGCGTTGTAGCCGGCGGCTCTTCCACCGATGCGGGCCGCCGACAAGGCCCCGCCCCGCGTATCCATCCAGAGCAGGCAATCCCCCACCGCGTTTCCGTCGGTGTCCACCGGTACGGTCGACGCCCACTGGCCGGTGCATGCGATCGCCCTCACCTCCATTCCGAGACCGGTCTCCCGGGTCAGCGAAGCGGCCATGGAGACGATCGCCTTCCACCAGCCCTCCGCGTCCTGGGTTGCCGCACCTCCGGGTCCATAAGCACTGGGAATTTCAGCAGTGGCGGAGCGGACGAGTCGGCCCGCGCCGTCAAAGATGCCCACCTTCAGTCCACCCGTCCCCAGGTCCACGGCGAGCGCCGCGCCGCCCTGAGCGGTCATGAGGCATCCCCTCCGGGGCTTGGCTCGTAATAGGCGTCCAGCGCTCCGGAGAGGAGGCCGTCCACAGCCCGGTTCCCCTCGACACTTCCCGCGATGCCGTACAGGGCTCCGCTCGACGCGGCGCCGTGGCCGGGTTCGCGCGCATAATCCACCGCACGGACCAGATCGTCCAGGAAAGCCTCGATGACCCCTGGGTAGGTGTTCGGCCTGGTAACGCAGAAATGCAGGCCGGGCGGCAACTGCAGGCCGTTCATCCGCCATCCCTGGGCGGCGAGGTAGTCATTGGCCAGGAAGATGTCGAAGTCTTCGGAGCCGAAGGCGGCGAGGAAAGTCGGATCTCCGTAGAGCTTCAGTCCGTCCTGGGACCGTATCCCGTCGATGAGCTTGTCGGCCGTGGAGAAGATCGCGTCCGCGATGCGGGTGTACCCCTCGACTCCCAGCGACACCATCGCGGCCCAAGTGGCGGCGATAAGCCCGCCCGAGCGCGACCCGGCCATGCCGGGGGAAAGGTAGAGGCCGCCCGGCCAGTCCGGATAGGTGAAGTACTGGCGTCGGCGCAGGTCGCGATTGGCGTACATCAGAACCGAGGTTCCCTTCAGCGCGTACCCGTACTTGTGGGTGTCCGCCGAGATGGAGGTAACCCCTTCGACCGTGAAGTCGAAGGCGGGAATGTTCCGGCCGAGCATGCGTCCGAAGGGAAGGAGAAAGCCGCCCAGGCAGCCGTCGACATGCAGGCCGATGCCGTGGCGCAGCGCGAGCTGCCCAAGCTCGGCGATCGGATCCACCAGGCCGTAGGGGTAGCTCCCCGCCGATCCGAATAGGGCGATGGTGTTCGGATTGATATGGCTCTCCACCCAATCCAGGTCCACCAGGAAGTCCGGCCCCAGCGGGGCGCGCAGGACTTTGACCCCGAAGTAATGACCACCCTTGTCGATGGCCACGTGGGCGGAGTTGGGGATGATCACCTCCGGCTCGGTTATCCCCTTCTCATCCCGCGCCCATTCGCGATAGGCGAAGAGCGCCGACATCAGGGACTCGCTGCCGCCCGAGGTGAGCACGCCGCAGGCCTCACCATTCCTGCTCGAGCCTCCCATCAGGCCAAGCGTCATGGAGACGATCTCCCCCTCGAGCTTGGTGGCGCTGGGATACATGTCCCTTTGCAGGACGTTGGCGTGGGCAAAGTGTTCGAAGACACGCGACAGGAACCGGTAATGCTCGTGGTCGCCGGAGTAGATCGATCCGGAGCACTTGCCCTCGTCGCCGATCTTGTCCTCGGTCTTGGACATCTCCGATATGACCGAGATGACCTCCTCCCGGGCAACCCCCTGGTCGGGAATGCTCCGGTAGGTCTCATAGCGGTTTCGGTAGGGGTAGAAGTAGTCCTCCAACGACCCCGTCCCCTGACTCTCCGACTCAGCCATCTGCGCATGCCTCCTTGTGCGTCGCCCCATGGGGCTCGAACCCTGGCTCCACCGCTGCCGGGCACCGTGCCCGGCTCCGGTCAATCCTCGGCGTAGCTCTCGATCGGCGCCACCCCGGCCGATCCCGCGGCCAGACGGCGGCGCAGGGCGAGGAAGTACCAGAGCGAGGCCAGCACCAGGCTGACCACCACTATCCCGTCAGAGAGGCGGAACGCGGAGGGCAGGGAGAGGGAGAGGATCGCAGCGGCCGACCAGGCCAGGACCAGGGCGATGACCGGCTTGGCAAAGCGGCCGAGGTTGAAGGCACCCGGAATGGCTTCGAGCGCCCCGCGCTTGAAAGCGTAGGCCACCGTAATCAGGAAGTAGATGATGAAGGGGATGATTGCCGTCGCGCCGACCAGAGTGTCGAAGCTGTTCGACTGCAGGTATCCGAAGATGGTGAAGAGGATGTCGATCACTCCGAAGATCACCAGCGCCGTCACCGGCGTCCTGGTGCGCGCATGGATCCTCGAGAAGAACTTGGAGAAGGGCAGCATGTTGTCTCGTGCCAGCGCGAAGACGAGGCGTGCCTGAGCCGCGGCCCCCACCACGCTGATCGAGAACATCGAAAAGACCACGAAGGCCACGAACACCTTCACGAGCCAGGTCGGCAGCCAGTACTCGGCTATGACCAGGAACGGCAGGTTGGTCGACTCGACCGAGTGAAGGGACGGGATGGCGACGGTGAAGCCGAGGAGGGCCACGAACCCGAGCACCACCGACCCGCCAACGGCGAACAGGACGGCCCGAGGCACGTTTCGCCGCGCATCGAGCGCCTCCTCTGCAAGGTCGGCCGCCAGCTCGAAGCCGACCAAGGTGTACATGCCCAGGATCCCGGCCAGCACCATCGAGTACCACACCGGATTGTGGGCGGTGCCGGCCGTGTTGGTTAGGATTCCGGCGCCGTATGGTGACGGCTTGCTGTGCAGTCCCCATAGCACCAGCAGGAGCACGCCAAAGACCACCGTCCCCACGATCTCCGTGACAACGGCGGTGGTGTTTACGCGCGCCGCCAGCTGGACGGAGACGATGTTCAGCACCATCGGAATCAGCATTATCGCCAGGGTCACCGCCAGCACCAAGTGCCCGGAGGGATTGTTGATCCCGAACTCTGAAAGAAGAAGCGGCGTCCCCACCAGGAGGAATATCGCGCCGCCTCCCACGGTCATGTAGAGGAGGCCGAAGAAGCCTACATACCAGCCATAGGTCGGCCCAACCAGGCGTGCGCTCCACTGGTAGGCGTACCCGGCCAGGGGGATGCGGGTGCCGAGTTCGGCCACCACCAGGGCGACCAGCAGCTGGCCGACCCCCACAGCCAGCCACTCCCAGATGCTGGCCGGGCCGAAGTTCGCCAATGCCACCCGGTAGCTCAGGAAGATGCCCGTCGTTATCGAAATAACCGAGAAGGAGATCCCAAAGAGCGCGAAGAAGCGCAGCGTGCGGCGCAGATCCTGCTTATAACCAAAGTGGGAGAGTACAGCGCTCTCCGTCTCTCCGGTCACCGACCGCTCCTGCTGACCCATGAGGAACCCACTCCCGCCGACGGCTGTGCCGCAAATATGCATCCATATAAGCGCGGCACGCGCTGCGTTGCCGGTCGAAATCCAATCGCGGGCAAGTTCGGGGCGAAATGGCGGCCGGGGGGCGGCTGCGGCTCCTAGCCGAAGATGTAGATGCCGTCGGAGTTGCGGCGCAGATCCCTGGAAAGGGCGTCAGAGCGGCTTACCACTCGGACGTAGAGGCCACGGGCGCGGGCCCGGGAGGCCAGCTCGGCGAAGGCGTGGTCGCCGGAGGCGATCTGCAGGACGTCACAGCTCCGCGCCGCGGCATCGAGATCGAACACCTCGATGAGTGCGCGGTCGGCGCCATTCGCACCACGGCCGATCCGCACCGCGTACTGCTCCCAGTCGATCAGCGTCTCGAGCATCAACGAGGCGTCGCAGCCCACATAGACCAGGTCGCCCGAGTTCACCCACTTGAGTTGATAGGAGGCGGAAAGCTCGTGTGCCCTCCTGGAAAAGACTGCGGGCGTGTACCGCGGGCCGGCTTCAGGCTGGCCGACCAGGTTCTCGATGTCCACCAGGTGACAAGTGCGGCGCGTCCGGTAACGCGGCTCCGGCAACGACGAACGCAATCGTCGAGACCCGGCTTTCGCCTTCGGGGGGTTGGTTCCGGATCCGGCTCGCGTCAAGGTCTGCATGGGCGCGCATCCTAATGAGTGGCTGTGACGGCGTCTCGGCCGGCGAACCGGGCCTGCGCCACCACAAGCGAAGTGGACCTCGAGAGGTCCGCCACCTGCAAGCTCAGCCGAGCCAGCGAGCGGTGAAGAAGCGTGGCCGCCCGGCCTGGTCGGCACGCACGGCTATCTGCTCGTACCCGAAGGAGGAGGCAACCTCTGCCAAGACCCCTCCCTGGTCCTCACCCATCTCGAGAACCACGGATCCCCCGTGGCGAAGATAGTCGGGGGCGCCCGAGAGTATCTGGAAGAGGCAGTTCATGCCCGATGGCCCGCCATCGAGGGCGGAGCGCGGCTCGTAGAGCACGCGATCGTCGAGCCCGGCGATGGCGGCACTCGGAATGTAGGGCGGGTTGGACGCGACGAGGTCGAGGCGCCCTCGGCAGGAGTCGGGAAGCGCGGCGAACCAGGATCCGCGGCTCAGGAATACGGCGCCCTTGACGAGCCGAATATTGCGCTGCACGTTCTGGGAGGCGAGCGAAAGCGCCTCCGCGGAGGCGTCGGTCATGTACACCAGTGAAAAGCGCCCGCTCACCGCCAGCGAGATGCCCACCGCCCCGGTTCCGGTTCCGAGGTCCGCGGCAACGGCTCCGTCCACCCCGTCCAGCAGCTCGAGTGCGATATCGACGAGCATCTCGGTTTCGGGCCGCGGTATCAGCGCCCGGGGGTCGGTGACCAGGTCGAGCTCCCGGAAGGCCCAATGGCCGAGCAGGTACTGGAGCGGCTCGCCCCGCTGGTAACGCTTGGCGAGCTCGGACGCTCTGGCCACGACATCGCGCGACGCGTCCTGGGTCCCGGCGACCACCCGCTCGTAGCTGGTCTCCGCCAACTCGGCGACCGCCCAAATGGCCGGGGTGATTCCGCCGAAGCTCTTGGCATGGCGGCGGGCCAGGTCGATGAGCTTCATGCGCCCGCCTCGCCACCGCCCGGTGTCATCAGGCTTCGGCGGCGAGCTGGCGAGTCCGCTCGTCCAGCACAAGGGCATCAGACACCTCGTCGAGCTCACCCATGAGAATGCGGTCGAGCTTGTAGAGCGTCAGGCCAATCCGGTGGTCGGTGACCCGGTTCTCCTTGAAGTTGTAGGTGCGTATCTTCTCGCTGCGGCCACCGCCGCCGATCTGGCTGCGCCGCGTGGATGAGAGCTCCTCGGCCTGGCGATCCTGCTCCATCTTCAAGAGCCTTGCGCGCAGGACCTGCAGGGCCTTGGCCCGGTTCTGGATCTGGCTCTTCTCGTCCTGCATGGCGACGACCAGGCCGGTAGGGATGTGGGTGATGCGCACGGCGGAGTCCGTGGTGTTCACGGACTGGCCCCCGGGGCCGGTCGAGCGATAAACGTCGATGCGCAGGTCGTTGGGGTCGATAACCACATCCACCTCATCGGCCTCGGGAAGAACCGTGACCGTCGCGGATGAGGTGTGGATGCGCCCCTGCGACTCGGTCACCGGGACCCTCTGCACGCGATGGGGTCCGGCCTCGTGCTTGAGGCGCCTCCAGGCGTCCTCCCCTTTCACGAGCAGGGCGACCTCGTTGAACCCACCGCGCTCCGACGGGTCCGAGCCGATTATCTCCCACTTCCAGCCCATGCGGTCGGCGAAGCGCACATACATGTCGAAGAGGTCCTTGGCAAACAGGTTGGCCTCCTCGCCGCCCTCGGCGCCACGGATCTCCACGATCACGTTCTTGCCGTCGTTGGCGTCACGAGGCAGGAGGGCCAACTCCATCTGCTCTTCGAGCTGCGCCTGGCGCTGGCGAAGAGTATCGATCTCCGCCTGGATCGACTCCACTTCGTCCGGGTCGGCAAGCTCGGCAAGCTCCGCGGCCGCCTGGAGATCCGCGGCCACCGCCTTCAGCTCACGATTGGTGGAGACGATCGCCTCGAGCTCCTTATGGCGGCGGGAGAGCTCCTTGAACCTCTTCTGGTCCGAGTACACGGACGGGTCGGCCAGCTCGTCGACCACCCTCGCGTATTCGTTCTCGAGCCCGGCGACCCTTTCCTCAATTTCCATTGCGCACCACTTCAGCGATGAGGGACCCCGAAGCTGGCTCCGAAAGAGCGACCACGGCGGCGCCTCCCCTTGCCAGGCCGGCCAGATCAGTCAGATACGGGATCGCGAGGCCTTTGGTCGAAACTGCCACACCCAGGGAAAGGCCCGGCAACTCGGACTCGAGGGTCGCAGCCACCTCGGCCGCTCTGAGCACGACGCCGGGATCCATGGCAGCTGCCACTCCCCAGAGAACGTATCGGCCGTTGCCGCGGGCGAGCAGGAAGTCCTCGACGTCACGGGAGGTTCCCCAGAAACCGCTCTTGGTGGGAGACATGTCGCCGAACGGGTAGGCGCCGCGCACCCCGAAGCGTACGATGTCGACGCGCTCGAGCGACTCGGCCCCGAGCACGTCGGGCTGGGCTAGCAGTTGCTCGGCGAGCCAGCGGGAGCGCAGCTCGACCGAGAGCGGCCCGAAGCCGCCGCCTGTCCGCTTCTCGTGGATGACGCCGCGAACCTGCTCCAAAGTCTCACCGAGCCTTGCGGAGGCGGGATCGGCCGCCTCGAGCAGCTCGTTCTCCGCCTCGGAGACTCCCGGGCGCAGCCTGGGCGGCTCTCCCTCCACCTTGGCGTAGGGAATGCCCATGTGCTCGAGGAAGGTCTCGCCGTAGCGGCTCACCAGCACGCCGCCGTGGGTCAAGGCAAGATCTACGCCTCGATCCACGGGCACGCCGATGCCCACCTCGAGGCTGGGAGCCGGCGAGACGGCGATCGACTCGGAGGAGGAAAGAACCAGCTCGACCGAGAAGTCGAGGTTGAAGCAGGAGAGCTGGTAGGCCAGCACGCCGGCCAGGGTCTCGGCCTGGGCGCGCAGGCGTGACCCCTGCTGAAGTGCCAGCACCGATACGTTTGCGCGCTTGGCGCCGGAGCGGATGGCATGCAGGAGGATCCCGGTGGCGTCCAGCGGCTGGGAGGCGGAGAGCACGGCATACAGGCCGGATGCGCTTGTGAACACCGCATACCCGTCACGGCCGGGAGCGACGGGAACCTTTTGTGCCCCGTCGGCTCCCCGGGCCGCAACGATTGCCGCGGCCACCCGGTCGAAGGCTTCGCTCGTGGAGTTGGCTGCGGTCATAGTCAGTCGATTCCCCTCTTCGGGGAAGGAGTACGAACGGCTAGTTGGAGGCGTTGGTGCGGCGCACGCCGTAGCGGCGCTGGAAGCGCTCCACACGGCCGCCCGTGTCCACCAGCTTCTGCTTGCCGGTGTAGAAGGGATGGCACTCGTTGCAGAGCTCGACATGGAGCTCGGCCTTGGTGGAACGGGTGACGAAGGTGTTGCCGCAAGAGCAGACGACCCGCGTCTCCATGTACTTGGGGTGAATGTCCGGTTTCATAGCCTTAGAGAGTATAGACGGGGTGCCTGCCGCTGTCGGGAGGCCTAGATGTTGGGGCTCTTGGCGATCTCGGCGAGGAAGTCCGCATTGGACCTGGTCTGCCGGATCTTGTCGATGAGAAGCTCCAGCCCGGGGGCGCTCGAACCCTCCTGGGTAAGCGCGTTGAGGACTCGACGCAGCTTCCAGATCAGGTTCAGCTGGTCCCTCTGGAAAAGCAGCTCCTCGTGACGCGTGGAGGAGGCGTTCACGTCGATGGCCGGGTAGAGGCGCCTCTCGGCGAGGCGGCGGTCCAGGCGCAGCTCCATGTTGCCGGTGCCCTTGAACTCCTCGAAGATGACCTCGTCCATACGGGATCCCGTCTCCACCAGCGCGGTGGCGAGGATGGTCAACGAGCCGCCCTCCTCGACGTTGCGCGCGGCGCCGAAGAACTTCTTAGGCGGGTAGATTGCGCCCGAGTCGACACCGCCGGACATGATCCGCCCGGTGGGAGGAAGCGCAAGGTTGTAGGCGCGGGTCAGCCTGGTGATGCCGTCCAGGATGATCACCACGTCTCGCCCCATCTCGACCATTCGCTTGGCCCTCTCGATGGCGAGCTCGGCGACGGCGACGTGCTCCTCGGAGGGGCGGTCAAAGGTGGAGGCGACCACCTCGCCGCGCACGGACCGCCGGATGTCGGTGACCTCCTCGGGCCGCTCGTCGACGAGCAGCATCATGAGGTAGACCTCGGGGTTGTTGGCCTCGATACAGCGGGCGATCTCTTTCATGACCGTGGTCTTGCCCGCCTTGGGCGGGGAAACAATCAGGCCGCGCTGCCCCTTGCCTATCGGGGACACCAGGTCGATGATGCGTGCGGTCACGCTCAGCTCGCCGGGAACCTCGAGGCGCAGGTTCTCGTCCGGGAAGAGGGGGGTTAGCTCCTCGAACTTGGGGCGGAGCTTGGCCTCCTCGGGCTCCATCCCGTTCACCTTGTCAAGCCGCTGCAGGGCGGGGTACTTCTCCGAGCCCGAAGCGGAGCGCGCGGCACCCTCGACGGAATCCCCCTTGCGCAGGCCAAAGCGGCGCACGACGTTTACCGAGACGTAAATGTCCTTGGGAGAGGGGAGGTACCCGTTGGAGCGCACGAATCCGAATCCCTCGTCGCGCAAGTCGAGAAGGCCGGCGAAGGGGATCAACTCGGCCGGGGCCTGATCGGGCTGGTGCCGGCCCTCGATCTCGCGGCCGTCGCCGCGGCCACGGCGCTTCTTGTCGCGGCGCCGGGAATTCAGCCCGTCACCCGTCTCCCGCTCGGGACGCTGCTCCTGCTCGCCTCTCGGGGACTCGGAAGGCTCGCGCGGGGTGCGCTGCCCTCCGTCGCCATTGTTCGCGTAGCGGCGAGAGGCGCCGTTGGTTGACGACTCGCGCCCCTCCGGCTTGCCCGCGGCCACCTCGACGACGATCGGAGGCGGGAGAATGGCGGCCGGCTCAAAACGGGTCAACGGGGAGACCGCCGGGCGCGACGCTCCGCCCTCCCAGGCGGGGGCGGCCTCCGCCGCCGGCTCCGACACCTTGTGCGAGCGAATAAGGCGGCGCTGCGGGGCCTGCTCGGCTTGAGCCTCACCAGCCGGCTCGGCAGGAGCCGGCTTCGTGGCGCCGGCCTTGGTGGCGGTGGATGCGGAAGCACCCCGTCCACTCATGATCAGCTCCACCAGGTCCGCCTTCTTGGCGCGGGCAGGGGGCGTGAGACCGAGCGCGGTGGCGATCACGACGAGCTCGTCGTTGCGCTTCTTCTCAAGAACGGCCCTGTCTGAGCCTGTATCCACGGTCATCAACACTTCCTTGAATTGTTCTTTGCCGCCGGGCAGGAGATGCACACGCCCTTCTCCAGGCGACCCTCGTAAAAAATTTGCCGATCCGCGGCAGCCGGAAGACTTTGAGCGGAAAGAAGGAGCAGAATCTTCAGGCCGGATTGCTTTTTCCTGGAGAGCGGAACTCCGCCCGCGAGCGCACTCCGTGGCCGCAAGACTTACTGAACACTCACTATACCATCCCGCATGCCGTATCGCATATCCGCGCGCAGGAGCCTTCGCGAATCAGAGGCCGATCGCGGCCGAAATCGACTCCAGATCGGCGTCGACCGCAGTCGGGACCTCGATCTGGGAGATGGCGGTGTCCGGGTCCTTGAGTCCATTGCCGGTCAGCACGCAGACCACCGTTGAGCCCGGCTCCACGCCTTTCTTGAGCAGGCCGGCCACCGAGGCCGCCGATGCCGGTTCGCAGAAGACCGACTCCTGCCTGGCGAGGAGGCGGTAAGCCTCGAGGATCTCGGCGTCGGTCACGGCGAAGATGTCGCCACCCGAAGACTCCTTGGCGTCGACCGCTCCCGCCCAGGATGCGGGATTGCCGATACGGATGGCCGTGGCAATGGTGTCGGGCTCCAAAATGGGGTGGCCCGCCACGATCGGGGCCGCCCCGGCGGCCTGGGCTCCCATCATCCTTGGCAGATGGCTGGAAAGGCCCGCCTTGAAGTACTCGTTGTAGCCCCGCCAGTAGGCGGTGATGTTGCCGGCGTTCCCGACCGGGATGAAGTGGTAGTCGGGAGCATCACCGAGCTGGTCCACGACCTCGAACGCCCCCGTCTTCTGCCCCTCTATCCGGAAGGGGTTGATGGAGTTCACCACCGTCACCGGCTTGTGCTCTCCGAGCTCACGGACGATCTCGAGTGCCCGGTCGAAGTTGCCGCGGATCTGGATGACCTTGGCGCCGTAGACCAGCGCCTGCGCGAGCTTGCCCAGTGCGATGTAGCCGGCTGGAATGAGCACTATGCAGGCGATTCCGGCCTTGGCGGCATACGCCGCGGCCGATGCCGATGTGTTGCCGGTCGAGGCGCACACCACCGCCTGGGAGCCGCCCTCGACCGCTTTGGTGATGGCAAGGGTCATCCCCCGGTCCTTGAATGAGCCGGTGGGGTTGGCGCCCTCGAACTTCAGGTAGACCTTGGCTCCGGTCACCCTGCTCAGAGACTCGGCGTAAATAAGTGGTGTCGCGCCCTCTCCGAGGGTCACCACCGGACCTTCTTGGTCGACCGGAAGGAAGTCGCCGTACTCGCGTATCAGGCCTCTCCACCGGAGCTTTCCGCCGCGCTCGCTCGCTGTCGACATCCTGAGCCCTTCCGTGACTTCTAAGAGGGGTCGAAAACCCTGATGAAGCCGGCGACTCTTCGTACGGCCGGCAGGCTCCGAAGCTCCTCCAAGGTCTTGGCGACCGAGGATTCCGGAGCGGGATGGGTTATGAACACAAGACGCGCCTGATCGTCGATACCGGTCTGCTCCATGGATCTGATGGAGACCATGTTGGAGCCGAAGACCTGGGCCACAGCAGCCAGTACACCCGGCTGGTCGTTCACGTCGATGGCGATGTAGAAGCGGTTCTGCATCTCCTCCACCGGCACGATGCTTGCCACCTCGCGCTCCAGCTGGCGCTCGGTCACACCGTAGCGAAGGTTGTGGGCCGCATCAATGACGTCTCCCAGCACCGCGCTTGCCGTAGGCAGTCCGCCCGCGCCACGCCCGTAGAACATCAGCTCGCCCACCGCCTCGCCGGTAACGAAGACCGCGTTGAAGGAGTCGCGCACCAGGGCGAGGGGATGATCCTCGGGGACCAGGGCGGGATGCACCCGCACGGCAATGCGGTCCCGTCCGCTTGAATCCTGGCCGGACTCGCACAGCGCCAGCAGCTTGATGACGTAGCCATGGCGCTTGGCGAAGTCGATGTCCTCGGCGCTTATGTTGGTGATGCCCTCGCGATAAACATCCTGGGAGCGCACCAGGCGGCCAAAGGCCACCGTGGCCAGTATCGCGGCCTTGGCCCTGGCATCCTCGCCTTCGACGTCCGCACTCGGATCGGCCTCGGCGTAACCCAGCTCCGTCGCCAGGGCGAGAGCCTCCTCGTAGCTGG
>JAKAEN010000311.1 GCA_021818355.1 Actinomycetes bacterium
CCTCCCGGCCATTTCGGCCACGCACCCCGGGGCGATCCCTGTGACTTTGCGAATCTTACTCACCGTGGCATGGCTAATTGGTCCAAGCGGGCGGCCAATTCGCTCCACGGATTGACCTGGCCGGGGCATGGCCCCGGGGCTAAGGTTGGCCAGTGAGGGCACCTCCGCCCGCGCCTGAACGGGCGGAAGAAGGAGGTTGCGATGGCAACGCGACTGTCGAGGCCCGGCCAGGCCGAAGTCAAGCAAGTGGCAAAGGCGATCCTGGATGCCGGTGTCGAGCGAGTCTCGCTCGCTCAACTGCCCGCATTCCAAAGACTGATAATGCGCCGGGCGATGCACGATCCGGACTTTCGCACCCGCCTCTTTCGGCTGGTGGACGTCTTCCCCCGTCTGCGCGGGCCCGGGGACATATACAGTCATGCCCGGCAATACCTGGCGGAAGGCGAGAGCGGCATCGTGGCGCGCGGCCTTCGCGTCGCGGGCGAAGCCCCGCTCGGAGAGGCGGCTGCGGTGTCGGCGATCCGCTCCGGAATCGAGGGCGTCGCCAAGCTCTTCATCGCCGGCTCGACCGCCGAGGAGATAACCGGTCGCGCCGCCGCCTACGCGGCCCAAGGCATCTCCACCACCGTCGACCTGCTCGGGGAGAAGACACTCGGGCAGGCTGAAGCGGAACGCTACCAGCGGCGAGTGCTCGAGCTGGCCGGAGCTCTTTCCGGGGCCGGTTCCCGCCTGGCAGGACTGCCCGCGCGTGACCACCTTGGGCCAATTCCGGCCGCTTCAGTCTCGATCAAGCCCACCGCGCTCAGCCCCCACTTCGCGGCACTCAGCCAGGAGCTCGGGGTCTCCGAGGTGCTGGAGCGCCTCCACCCGATTCTCACCCAGGCGCTGGAGCCCGGACTTCTCTGCTTCCTGGACATGGAGGACCACGAAGCGAGAGAGCCCACCCTCGAGCTGATCGAGCGCGTCGCGCTGGAACCGTCTTACGCGAGACTGCACCTGGGCGCAGTGGTGCAGGCCTATCTCACCGGCGCCGCTGAGGATCTCGAGCGCGTCATCTCGATCTCGGAGCGAAGGGTCGAGCGCGGCTGGACGCCTCTGTGGGTTCGCCTCGTCAAAGGCGCGTACTTCGACGCCGAGATGGTGCGCGCCTCCATCGAGGGGTGGCCGCCGCCGGTTTGGCAGCGCAAGGAGGAGACCGACTTCTCCTACGAGCGCTGCATCGACGCCGCCTTGGCCGCCGCCGACCGGATCAGGCCGGCCTTCGGCACTCACAACCTTCGCTCGATCGCCTATGCGGTGGCCACCTCACGGGCAAACGGCCTCCCGCCGGACGCATTTGAAATCGAGATGCTCTTCGGCATGGCGGACTCGCTTGCTCGCGCGGTTCGGACCCAGGTTCCGCGGGTCAGGCTGTACCTTCCGACCGGAGAGCTGATACCGGGGATGTCCTACCTGGTCAGAAGGCTGATCGAAAACACCTCCAACGAGAGCTTCCTGCGCAGCGGCTTCGTCGAAAGGCGCCACTCGCTAAACCGGCTCCTGGCGGAGCCGAAGGCGGGCCGGCCCGCCAAGTCCGCGTCACTCGCCGCAGATCGTCTCGGGGAGCCCTTCCATCATCATCCCGCCCTCGAGTATCACCTGGCCTCGGAGCGTGCCCGCATGCACACTGCCATCTCCAAGCTGGAGGGCGAGGGTATCGGGAGCCTGTTCGGTTCGGAGTTCGCGCGCAGGCGCATCCCGGTGGTGGCCGGTGGCAAGCGCATCGAGACCGAGGGGGAGATCATCTCCGCCAATCCGGCGAACCCGGCCCTGGTGATCGCGCGCTCCGCGTCCGCCGGGGTGGAGGAGGCGGCCGAGGCCCTGCGATGCGCGCGGGAAGCGTCGGGGGCATGGGCGGCAACGCCCGCTCGGCAACGGGCGGCCATCCTGCTCCGTGCCGCGGATTGGATCTCGTCCCACCGGGAGGAGCTCGCCGCGCTGGAGGTGCTCGAAGCCGGCAAGCCCTGGCGCGAGGCAGAGGGGGACATAACCGAGACGATCGATTACCTCGAGCTCTACTCACGGGCGGCTGTCCGCCTCTTCGAGAGCAAGGAGCTCGACTCGCCCCTCGGCGAGATGAACCGGCTGATGCATCGTCCAAAGGGTGTGGCCGCGGTCATCTCGCCATGGAACTTCCCGATGGCGATCCCCATGGGTATGGCGTCGGCGGCGATAGCCACCGGCAACACCGTCGTCCTCAAGCCCGCCGAACAGACTCCGGCCTGCGCTCTTGGAATCCTCCGGGCATTCGAGGAAGCGGGGCTTCCCGACGGCGTGCTCAACCTGGTTCCCGGAATCGGCGAGGCGATAGGCCCCCGCCTGGTCGATGACCCGGATGTATCGGTGATCGCCTTTACCGGCTCGTTCGCCGTGGGAACGTCGATCATCGCCGCCGCGGCACGCGTCGTGCCGGGCCAACGCGATATCAAGCGAGTCATCGCAGAAATGGGTGGCAAGAACGCCATCGTCATAGATGCCGATGCCGACCTCGACCAAGCCATCCCAGGGGCCATCTACTCCGCCTTCGGCTTTGCCGGCCAGAAGTGCTCCGCCGCCTCCCGCCTCATCGTCCTGCGCGGCCAGGAGGAGGAGATCCTTGAGCGCCTGACGGGGGCGCTG
>JAKAEN010000312.1 GCA_021818355.1 Actinomycetes bacterium
CGATCTGTACTCGCCGTAACTCTTGCGTTCGCTGGTGCCGTCCTCGGTGCGGTTGGTGACCAGGGCGTCCTTCTCGGGAAGGCGCCGCCACGCCTTCCCAAAGTCGTCGATGACCGTGGAGTCGCGCCACCAGCCGAGCCCATAGAAGCGTTCCCGCGCCTGGGTGTTCATAGCCACCCCGCCCCGGGTCAAGGAGTCCCTGGCCTGCTCGCTCAACTCATGCACCGCACCCACCTGAGTACCTCCTTGGGCCTTCCGTTCCTGCAAACCGACAGCCCCCGCCGGGGCCGGCCGGGACCGGCCGGCTCAGCGTCCCCGCCAAAGCGGCGTGCGCTTGGCGTTGAAGGCGGCGTGGAACTCCGCGTAGTCCTCGCTGTTCATCAGAAGCGCCTGGGTCATGGCCTCCAACTCGACCGCGCCCGAGAGCGGCATGTCGAGCTCCCTGGAGATCAGCGCCTTGGTCTGGGCATAGGCGAAAGCCGGGCCGGTGGCGAGCCTTCGAGCCAACGCCATCGCCGTCTCCTCCAGCTTGTCGTCCTCCACCAGTTCGCTGGCCAGGCCCAGTCGGTTGGCGGTCTCGGCGTCGATCGTATCGCCCAGCATGAGCAGCTTGGTGGCATTCCCCAACCCGACGATGCGCGGGAGCAGATAAGCCGAGCCCATGTCCGCACCCGCGAGGCCGACCTTGGTGAAGAGGAACGCGAAGCGCGCCGAAGCCCCCAGGACCCGGAAGTCAGAGGCGAGCGCCAGGACGGAGCCGGCGCCGGCGGCTATCCCCTGGATGACCGCGATGATGGGCACCGGGCAGTCGCGCATCTCCTTGACCACCTCGCCGGTCATCCTGGTGAAGTCGAGCAGCTGATGGGGCGCCATCTTGAGCAGTTCGCCGATGATCTCGTTGACGTCCCCCCCGGAGGAGAAGGCGCGCCCTTCGCCCCGGATCACGAGCACCCTGGTGTCCCCGCGATGGGGAAGCTCATGGATGAGGTCACGCAGATCCGCGTAGCCCTCGAAGGTAAGCGCGTTCAGCTTGTCCGGGCGGGTGAAGGTGATGGTTGCGATGTCGTCCTCGACCTCGAAGCGGAAGTGCTTCCACTCGGTGGTGTTGGGAACGGACCCCTTGAACGGACTCATTGGTTGCCTTTCTCCTAATCGCGCGCGCCGTCAGCCGGACGCACGCCCTTTCTCAATGACCTTGCGACTATGGTTCTCTGCACCTCGGTGGCGCCTTCGTAGATCCGAGTCGCCCTCACCTCCCGGTAGAGGTGCTCGAGCAGACCGCCGTTGACCAGGCCGCGCGCTCCGTGGATCTGTAGCGCCCCGTCGATCACGAACTGCGCGGTCTCGGTGGCGAAGTACTTGGCCATGGCCGAGAGCCGCGCCTGCTTCTCCTGCTCGTCCCGCTGGTCGTACGCCGATGCCGCTGCGTAGACGAGCAGCCGTGCCGCCTCCAGACGGGTGGCCATCTCCGCCAGCAGATGGGAGACCGACTGCTGCTCGGCCAAGGCGGCGCCGAATGCCACCCTGCTCTCCCCGTGCATGACGGCCGCATCCAGGGCCGAGCGCGCCATTCCAACCGCGAAGGCGCCCACGCTGGGCCTGAAGAGGTTGAGGGTGCGCATCGCCACCCGGAATCCCTTGTTCTCCTCGCCAAGCAGATCCTCCGGGCCGACGTGGACGCCGTCGAGCACCAGGCGCCCGATCGGATGCGGGGCGAGCAGGTCGATGTGTTCGCCTGAGACTCCCGGCCGGTCGCCGGGAAGCGCGAAGGCGCTCACGCCCCGGGACCCGGCCTCGGGGGCGGTCTTCACGAAGATCGAGTAGACGTCGGCCTCGGGGGCGTTGGAGATCCAGGACTTCTCCCCATAGAGCCGCCAGCCCTCCCCGTCACGCACGGCGCGAGCCTCGATGGCCGCCGCGTCCGAGCCCGCCCCGGGCTCGGAAAGAGCGAAGGCGGCCACCGCCTTTCCCGCCGCAATCGCCGGCATCCAGCGCTTGCGTATCTCGTCGGTGCCCGCCTGAAGGATCGGGTATCCGCCCAGGCCCTGTAGTGCCAGAGCCGTCTCGGCATGGGTGTCGACGCTGGCGATGGCCTCCCTGAGCAGGCATAGCTCCGTCGCCGAGACATCCGAGGGCGAGTCCTCGGACCCGAGCGATGGGAAGAGGCGGCCGAGAAGGCCGGCCTCCCCCATCGCCTCGAGTAGGGGGCGGTTTACACGGCCGGCGTCCGCCGCCGCCGTGAGAGGAGCGAGGCCGGAGCGGGCGATGGCCCGCACCTCCTCGAGGGCCTGCAGGAGGGGAACGTCCACCTTCCCGCCTGCCCCGAATTCACCTGTGTCGACACGCGTCTTGGATGCCATGACCTAGCCCACCATGGTCAGGCCACCGCTGACGCTGATGACCTGGCCGGTTACGTAGGAGGCCTTGTCGGAGGCGAGGAACGCCGCCACCTGGGCGATCTCGGCCGGCTGTCCCAGCCGGCGCAGGGGAATGGCCCTGATCAGGGCCTCCTGTATCTTCTCCGGCTGCAGATGGAAGAGAGGGGTGTCGGTGGGCCCGGGGGCGACGCAGTTCACGTTGACCGAATGGCGCGCCATCTCCCTGGCGAGCGACTTGGTGAAGGCGATCACTCCTCCCTTGGCGGCGGCGTAGACCGTC
>JAKAEN010000313.1 GCA_021818355.1 Actinomycetes bacterium
GTGACCTCGCCCGAGATCACGGGCCTGGAGCGGATCGCCCACGTCAAGGCGCCGGTGATCTTCGCCGCGAACCACGCCTCCCACCTCGACACTCCGCTACTCCTCGCCTCGCTTCCGGAGCGCTTCCGGCACAAGACGTCGGTGGGCGCGGGCGCCGACTACTTCTTCGACAAGCGCTGGAAGTCCTACATGTGGACCTTCCTGCTCGCCGCCATCCCGATCGAGCGCACCAGGGTCTCCCGCAAGTCGAGCGGACTCGCTCTCGAGGTGCTGCGCGAAGGCTGGAGCCTGGTCCTCTTCCCGGAGGGCGGACGCACGCCGGATGGATTCGCCCGCGAATTCAAGGGCGGTGTCGCGCACCTGGCCCTCCAGGCCGGCGTGCCGGTCATCCCCGTCTACCTGGGTGGGACCTACGAGGTGCTGGGCAAGGGGGCGGACAAGTTGCGGCCGGGGCCTACCGCCGTCAACTTCGGCGCGCCGCTCATGCCCGAGGGGCGGGAGATGCGCTCATTCGCCAAGGAGATAGAGGCCGCCGTGGCCCAGCTCGGGGACGAGGTCCACTACGACTACTGGACGGCCTTGCAACGCAGGTCCCAAGGAGTCGAAGCCTCGCCTCGCACCGAGGGCGACCGCAGCTGGATCGATTACTGGCAGCGCCCCACGGTTGCGGACCGCGAGGAGAGCAAGAAGAAGGCCTGGCCACGCCTGCCGATAATCAACAAGCCGATCTAAGGCCGCTTTCGGTTCATACCAGGCGCACGCCGGAGGGGGCCATCGATTCGGCCTCGTCGGTCAGCACCGTCACGAACTCGGTCTTATGCCCCGGGAAGACGGACACCGAGAAGAGCACCGCCCGGCCTGAGTCGTCGTAGGTGGTCCGCTCGCAACGCAAGGCGGGCGAGTCGGTGGGGACGCCGAGAAGCTTGGCGTCCTCTTTCTCCATCGCCACCGCCGCGATGGTCTGAACGGCACGGGCCAGCGGGGCCGGCAGGTCGCCGCTCTCCCCCAGCAGCTGATAGAAGGAGTGCTCCTCCAGCTCGGGAATGGAGAACTGCGCCCCGAGTGAGGCCGGGACCCATACGGTGACCCGGGCGAAGGGGGCACCGTCAGCCAGGTTCAGCCGGGTGAGCACCAGAAGCTCCCCCTCGCCGAGGATCTCCTTCAACCTGCCCTGGGCGGGCTCGACGCTTGCGGAGATGATCTTGCGCGAGGGTATTACCCCGAGCTCCTCCATCTGGGCTTCGATGGTCATGAAGCGCCCGAGGCTCTGGCGCAGGGGGTTGGCGACCACCAGCCAGCCGTAACCCTGGCGTGGCTCGACCAGCCGCTCGCCCCGCAGCACCTCCAGCGCCTTGCGCACCGTGATGCGGCTGGCGCGGTGCTGGCGCGACAGCTTTGCCTCGCTGGGAAGAACGCCGCCGGGAACTATCGCCCCTGAGGCGATTTCCCGACGCAAGTGTTCCGCAATCTCGATATATCGGGGACATTGCTTGGTGTCGATGCCCCAACGATACCGACGCGGGTCCACAAACCCCAAATCAGCGAGTCCGGCGTCCGTCCTCGGCCGGCTTCGGCGTGCCGAGCGCCTTAGCCCAGCGGCGGGCGGCCGAGGCCGCGCCGCCGGCCGCCTCGAGCACCTCCTCGCGCCGGTGCGAGGCGCGCGCCGCGGCGATCCTCTCACCACGCATCGCCGTGATCGACGCAGTCCAGGGCTCCTCCGCAAGGGGGGCGAGCAGAACGCCGGGAATGCGGCCGAGCACGAGGTCCGCCAAGGCGGGATTCCGTGCCAGCAGGGGCCCGTGGCAGTAACTGGCCACCACCCGATCCGAGAGGAAGCCGTCGACACTCTCCTCGTAGCGGTTGCCCACCCCGGCCAGCACCGTCCCCAGGGGCCGTCCCTCGAGGAGCTCGGTCTGCCCGGCATGGTTCTCGTACCCGGTCACCAGGCCGGCACCGGTGGAGGGATCCGCCTCCACCAGCAACTCGCCCACCGCACGGGGGCGGGTGGAGCGCCGGGTGACGAGGGGGAGGAGACCCAGGCCCTCGACACTCGGGGAGTCGGCGGTGGAAAAGGCCTCGCCCAGGATCTGCATTCCCGCACAAATCGCCACCAGCTGCGCGCCGGCCTGCAGGGCGCGCGCCAGGCCGCCGTCGCGCCGGGCGGCCGCCACAGCGGCCTGCTGCGGGCCGTCCTCGCCTCCGCCTATCACATAGACGTCGGCATCGCCGGGAATCGGATCCTCCGAGCCGACGGCCACCACCTCCGCACCAAGGCCGTGCATACGCGCGCGCACCGCCAGGACCTGGGCATTTCCGGAGTCCCCGTAGGTTCCGAGCAGGTCCGGATAAATCAACGCCACGCGGACGGTCTCTCGTGTCCCCGCCATCAGCCACGCCCTCCCGAAATCCGCTTGCGCATCCCTTGAAAGGCCGTGTAGTTGCCCACGAAGACCGCTTCGTCTCCGCGGCAGGCGGCAATGGCCTCCATCTCGTCGGCCACGCAGGCGTGCTCAACCCCGTCGTAGCCAAGGCGGGTGGAGAGGTCGTGCCGCCGCCTGCCGCAGGCGAAGACCTGCCGCGAGCCAAGCGGAGTGAAGTCGACGTCGTACAGCCAGGAGGTGTCCTTGCCGTCGGCTATC
>JAKAEN010000314.1 GCA_021818355.1 Actinomycetes bacterium
GCGCCTGGGGCGGCCGCCGTAGTCATAGGCCCAGATGATCTCGTTGAGGAAGTTCCGGCGCCCGAAGATCCCGTCGCAAAGCACCTTGGCGTAGTGGACCTCGCGATAGTCGAGGTGCAAGTAGAGAGTGCCGCTCTCCTCGAGCAGCCGATGCGCCTCGACCAGGAAAGGCTCGATGAAGGCTACGTAGTCGTCGACGGAGTCCGCATAATGCATTCGCGAGACCACTTCGCTTGAGTACCTGCGCCCCTTGAAGCCGACCCGGTCGCCGTTCTCGTCGGGCACTGTGCGGATCGACTTGCGGGATTGGCGCTTTCCGGTGTTGAAGGGCGGGTCGATGTAGATCATCCGCGCGTAGTCCGCCCGCAGCTCGGCAAGCACCTCCTCGCTCAGGCCCAGGATCACCCGGCTCTTCGTGGAATCAGCCAACCGCCCGGCTCCTTTTCATGCTGGCGATGCTAGGCGCCATGACCGCCCGCGGACGGAGCTACGGAGGCGGAGCGCGTCGCGCGGGGGCGGGGATAGGGATCCGCGCTGAAGAGGCGCTCGTAGACCAAGGTGAGATTGGGGTTGTAGAAGGGGTCGGCTTCCAGGATCTCCGGCTTCCATCGTTCACGCAGATAGGCGACCTCGGCCCGCTCGCGCTCAAGGGCGGGGCCGGAGGTCGGCTTGGAGCGGGTAACCGTCTCGTGGTGGATCAGCAGGGCCTCGGGGGCCATGATATTTACGTGGCCGGACTCCTGCGCACGGAGGCAAAGGTCGACGTCGTTGTAGGAGACGGCCAGGTTGGCCTCGTCCATGCCCCCCAGCCGGGCGTAGAGCTCCGCCCTGATCGCCAGGGCGGCCCCCGTCAGCGCGGAGACTTCGCGGGAGTACGAGAGGTACCCCTGGTAGCCCATTTCCGTCGAACTCTCTCCGACGAAGCAGTGCGCGGCCACCCCCGCCACCCCCAGCACCATGCCGGCGTGCTGAACGGTCAGTCCGCCGGGGTAGAGGAGCTTCGCGCCCACAGCCCCCACGCGGGGGCGGTCCAGGTAGCAGCAGAGATCCTGCAGCCAGCCCGGCGAGATGACCTCGGTGTCGTCGTTCAGTATCACCAGGTGCTCGCCGGAGGCCTGGGCGGCCAGGCCGTTCACGAGCGCTGCGAAGTTGAAATCGGGGTGGCGGCCTGCGGAGCTCTCGACCACGCGCACCGGGCCCCTGCTCGCCATCTCCACGGCCAGCTCCGACAGCTCGGCGGCGCGCGGACCGTTCACGTCCAGCAGTACCTCGAAGTCCGGGTGCTCGGTCAAGGAGAGGATGGATTCGATGCAGCGGCGGACGATCTCGGGGCGGGCGGCGGTGGGTATGAGCACCGACGCCCGGGGAGCCGTGTCGCGCGCCGGCCTTGCCCCGAAGAAGCGGTCCGCGTAGGCGGGGGCTTCTTCAAGCAGTTGGCACCCTGGCCTGGCGGGGGCCGGCTCGTCTCCGTCGGCGAGATGGTGAAGGATTCGGGGGATGTGCGCCACCTCGGCGTCGTCAGGAAGCGCCGCGAGCGAGACGGGATCGATTCGCCCATCGGACGTCGACCGGCTTTCGGGCATGGGCCCGAGGCAGGCGGCGCGGCTCAGGTAGTCGCGAGAAAGGAGGAGGAGCGGGCTGAATGCCGGCTTGAAGTACGGGGATACGGGGGTTCCGAAGGCGTCGAGGAGGTCGTGGTCCGCGTAGATGACCTGCGCGTTGGGATGGTTCTCGGCGGCCTCGGAATATCTGGCGACCGCCTCGGGGGCAAGCCGGTCGCCCGGCCGCATGGCCACCACCCGGTTGCCGCCCGGCTCCGGCCGGTCCACGATCTCCAAGTCGCAGCGCGCCGCGAGCGCTCGGCACAACCAGGGCTCGAGCATCGCGGCAAAGGAGGGAGTGGCGCTGACCTTGCCTGGGGCCGCCGACTGGCCGAGAAGGCTGACGGCGGTGGCGTTGGCTTGAGCGGCATGCCCCGCCTCCCCCTGGACCAGCACGTCGATGACCGGTGCCGTTCCGGCGCCGGCCGCACGCGCCTGCGACTCGACCAGGCGCGCGAAGCGCCACTGCGCGTAATCGGTCATCGGTGCGCCGAGTCCGCGGGAGAGGAGCGCTTCGATGCGCGGGCCGGCATAGCGCCAGAGGAGATCGGGAAGAGGGACAAGGCGAAGGCTTGGGCGGGCCTCCTGCCGGCGTTGGACGTCGAAAAGCAGCCACATGTACTCGGTGTCGGCTGGAACGGTCACCACGCCGTGCCAATGCCCCCTCGCGCCGCGCGCCATGGGAGTGTGGTGTCCCTGACCATTGGTGCGCGCAACGCCGGCCGCCGCCGCCGAGACGCGGCCATCGGTTCCCGGATCCGCCAGCAGAAGGTAGCGGCCCTGAGGCACCGGGCAGGAGGTGGAAAGCGCCAGCCCGTCCGCTCCGAAGACGAAGCCGCCCCGAGGTTTCTCAACGGTGCCGGGGCCGGGCACCAGGGTGATGGCGTGGCGATCGAGGGCCGTGCGGGCGCTCAGGGCAACCTTGGCCAGGACGCCCGAGACCCTGTCGAAACGCTGTTTGGAGATCCCGGTCATGGTGCAGACCAAGCCTAACTGATGTTGCCGGGGCCGCAAGAGAGGAGATACGTCCCTTGGTGC
>JAKAEN010000315.1 GCA_021818355.1 Actinomycetes bacterium
CTGGGCATCTCTCTTTCCACCACTCGCGCGGAGATGGTGCGCTCGGTGCTCGAGGGTGTGGCCTATTCGAACCGCTGGCTCTACGGGCCGGTGCGCCGCTTTCTTCCCGCCGAGCCGACCTCCTTGGGCATCCTGGGTGGCGGAGCCTCCTCCGATCTGTGGTGCCAGATGCACGCCGACATCCTTGGCCTGCCGCTGGAGAGGGTGGAAGAGCCCATCTTCGCCAACCTCAGAGGGGCGGCGCTGGTGGCGATGGTGGGCACAGGCATGATCGGCGTCGAGGATGCGCGCCGGGCGGTTACGGTGGATCGGACCTTTGTGCCTGACGCCTCCCTGTCGGCTGTCTACGCCGCCAACTACCGCGTCTTTTCCAAGATCTACGCTCGGCAGAAGCCCCTCTTCGCCGACTTGGAGACGGCGAGGAAGGCAGCAGGTTGAAGCCCGCCACGGCGGTCGAGCATCAGCTCTTGGGCACCAGGAACTTGCCGATAACCGGAAGCTCCCAGAAGGACTCGGCCCGAGCGATGGCCATGGCGACCTGGGCCAGGTTTTCAGGAGTGTCGAAGACGAGGTAGCGAGGGAGCCAGGTGGGGTTGAACTTGGAGTTGAACCTCCACAGGCTCTCGATCTGCATCGTGTCCGAGAGGCGGCGCAGGAACCAGCGCTCGAGCCGCGCCTGCACGTTCTCCTCGGCCTCACCGGCGATGACCGCTCGCATGGTCGCAAAGTTGAGGCTCAGGGCGGAGTAGCCCGTCTCGCGCAGGTGCTCAATCGTCGCAACCACCATCAGGTCGGTCAGCCCATTGGGATGATCGCCCATGTCGCGGCGCATTAGGTCCAGCGAGAACCCTTTGATGCCCGGAGCGGGGACCCACTGACAGAAGCCCACCACCCGTCCGTCGGGCCCGTAGCAGACCGTCAGCATCAGCCCGGTGTCCTTGGGGTCGAGGAAACGGCCGAGTGTCATCGAGAAGCCGCGCTCCACCCCTCCCCTGCGGCTACGGCTCAGCACTTCGAGCAGCTCCGAGCGCAGCGGATCCTCCACCTTGGCCGGATCCAGGAATTCGATGCTGTAGCCGTAGTTGCGCATGCGGTTGACGGCTTGGCGCAGGCTCTTGTTGCGCTTGCCGTCCAGGCGGAAACCGGCCACCTCAACCACGGCCTCGTCCCCGATGTACATGGAGTGAAGACCGTCGGCCGCGTAGATCGGCAACCATTTCTCACCCGCGCCCAGCACGCTCAGAGCCCATCCCTTGGAGGAGGCGAAGTGCATGAACTCCCTCCAGGCCTGGCGCGCGGTCGCCTCTGGACCGATCGGATCGGGAGAGACCAGGGCGACGCTGCCGATCACCGCGTAGGCGATCACGGTGTCGTAGGCCACGTAGAAGTTCTTGTCGTCACGCAGGGCGAAGTAGTCGAGAGTCGACGAGGAGTAGCGGCGCACCACCTCGGCCGGCGAGAGGTTGGTGCGGCCGGGAAGGTGGATCCTGCCGATTCCGGCCTCGACCACCGGGCGGAAGGCGCGGAAGATGAGCAGCGCGAAGAGCAGCAGCGACGAGTACCCCAGTGCGGGCGTAAGGAAGTCGTCGATCACTGAGGGCAGGGCGATGCTGCTTATGCCCACCATGCGCTCCAGGACCGCCATGAAGCTGGTGCCCAGGCTCAGCCCGCTGTGGCGCTCGAAGATCAGGAGGTCGAGGCGCAGCGTCACGGTGCCGGCGATGAGGATGAGCACCCATCCGATGGGTATGCGCAGCAGGCCGCGTGCGAAGGGGGTGCGGTCGGTCGGCGCCGTGAAAGCGGCCCGGTTGGCGATCAGGTAGATGAGCACGATGACGAGCAGCGTGGACTCTTCGATGTCGCCGCCCTTGAGGAGGTTGGTCGCCACCGACACGCCTGTGAGCACCACGGTGAGCAGGTAGGCGATGCGTTGGCCGCGCCGGAGGCCGCTTGCCAGCGCCAGGAGGCCGACCGCTCCCATGGCCGTGAGGGCGTTGGCGGTTTCGCTGACCGAGATGGGCAGGAACTCCCGAAGAAAGCCGAGCCGTCCACGCAGAGGCGGGGTGAGCGCCGAGACCAGGTCGATGAAGCCGACCATGAAGACCGCCGCCGCGGCCACCCGCCGTGCGCGCTGGTGCCGTCCTGGCCGTTCATCGGGCTCGACGAAGTCCTGCCCGTCGGGATAAGAGGCAAGAATGCGCAGACCGTGCGTGCGGTCTATGGTCCCGAGGGTGAAGGCGCGCTCCACGAGCGTCTCCGCCGAGCGCTCCTCGCTGTGGGAGTAGAGCCGGACACGTATCTTGGCGCCGGGCTGCAGTTCGACCCAGGTGCACTGGCGGACTGGGACGAAGACGCTGGGCAATCCCAGCCGCGCGTCCTTCTCGCGGTAGCCGCTGCTGATCGAGCCGCAGACGGCAAAAAAGCCGTTGGCCAAGTCGGCAAGTTCCGCACGCGGGCTGTTGCCGGTGATCACCCCCACGGAACCGTTTTCCAGCTCCTCCAGCGCCGCCACGCGCGCCGCGATATTGACCCCGGAAGTGCTGCCTCCGACGCCGGGCCTCAGGTCCTCCACCAGGCCCGCATAGATGCGCCTGGCCACCCAAGTGGCCAATATCAGAACCACGAGGGC
>JAKAEN010000316.1 GCA_021818355.1 Actinomycetes bacterium
CTGGAGGCGGGGGCGACTTTGGGGCAGGGCTGGCTCTTCAGCCAAGCTGTGGAGCGCGAGCGGATCAAGTCCTACCTGGCACATCCGAAGCCCGGCGAGTAAGGGTCGGCACCGCAAGGGCCGGCGTCTCTCAGGCCGTGGATAATTCGAGCCGATCATGGGTGTATCGTTTCGGGTAGCACGTCAAAACGGGAACGCTCAAGGTATGCCCTCGGGGGGCCGATAAGCCCGAAGGACGAGAAATGTCGAGTGTGCGATGAACCACGCGCCTTCAAACTGGCCGGGCGCTTTGCCAAAGGGCGCCGCGGATATGATGCAGCGCATCGTCGACAACGTCCTCGATCTGGTCCCTGCCGCCGAAGGCGGGGCGTTGGCCCTCCCGGTCGGCGACGGACTGGAGTTTGCATTCTGTTCCGGCGCATACTCCCCGCACGCCGGATCTCTCTTGTCCCCTACCGCCAGTCTCGCTGGGAAATCCCTCGTCCAGGTGGCCACTCTGCACACCGATGACGCCCTGGCCGATTCGCGCACGGACCGCAACATGATTCGAGCGGTCAAGATGAGGTCTGTCATCTGCGTTCCGCTCCGTTACCGAACCCAAGTGCTGGGGGTGTTGGTGGTGGGGTCGCCAAGACCTCGCGCCTTCGCCGCCGAGGATGTGTCCACCCTCAATGGAGTGGCCGAGTTCATCGCCGCGGCCGTCGAGACTGCGACCGCCATGAGCCGAGTTGTGCTGCGTTCCCCCGACGAGCCTTCGGCTTTCAGGTCCGCACAGAGGTCCAAGGTCTACGAGTACGTGGCCAATGTGGCCGATCCAAAACTCGCCTCCCGGCTCGAGCGCGAGGAGCGGGTGCGGACGATGATGACCGAGCGCGACTTCTCCATCGTCTACCAGCCGGTGTTGGGACTGCGAAATCAAGAACTCTCCGGCCTGGAGGCGCTTGCGCGCTTCCACCCGGGACCCTATCGGCCCCCCAATGCCTGGATCGAGGACGCTCACCGGATCGGGATGGGAAACGAGCTGGAGCTGATGCTGGTCGAGGCGGCGCTCGAGGAGAGCTGGACGGCCGAACCGCGCCTTTTCTTCGGCGTGAACGTGAGTCCGAGCGTCGCCATCGACCGCCGCTTCTGCGAGATGGTCGAGCGTCTGGGTAGAGGAAGGGTGATCGTCGAGCTGACCGAGAACGAGACCGTCGCCAAACACGACGAGCTTGTCAGCGCCTTGGCGAGACTGCGCCGCTGCGGTGCGCGCCTTGCTTTGGATGACGTGGGCTCCGGTTTCTCCAGCCTCGCCCGTGTCGTGCAGTTGGCGCCCGAGATCATCAAGCTCGACATCGAGTTGGTGCGGGGGATCGACGTCGACCCGATCCGCCGCAGCCTCGCCGCTGCGCTGGTGACCTTCGCCAACGAGTCGGGTGCCCGGGTGGTCGCCGAAGGCATCGAGCGCCAAGCGGAGCTGGACGTGTTGAGGGATATAGGCGTCCCATTCGGGCAGGGTTACCTGATCGGGAGGCCTGGACCTTTGACAGTGCACCTCGGGCAGTTCGACCCCTTGGCGGGGGCCGCCGAGCGCTAGGTCCGCCCTTCAGCCTGCCAGCAGGCGTGCCAGGCCCAGCGCCGCGACCAGATGCGCAGCGGCGAAGGCCGACGCGGCGCCGGCTCCCGGTCCGATCAGCCAGCCGCGGAGAATTCCCGTCAGGGTCCGCCTGTGCACGACCTCTTTCCCGCGGGCCATCGCGCTACCGGTCATTGCGCCCACCAGCGCCTGGTTCATCGAAGTGAAAAAGCCGAAGGCCACGGCGGAAAGGACCACCAGAGCCTGCACCAGCTGTGCGGCCGTGGCCATTGAGGTGTCTACCTCGACGATTTCGAAGGCGATCCGGCGCAGCAGTGGCCGACCCCAGGTGAGTACGCCCAAGGCCATGAAAACGCCGCCCAGGGCACCAGCCGCTAGCAGCGAGAGGGTTCCGGTGGCAACCAGTGAGCCGGTGGCATTGGCCACGTCGTTGCCGCCCATGGTGAAGGACGCAAGCGCTCCCACGCCCATCAAGGTGGCACCCACCGCGGGAAGCGCGGTGGCGGATGCACCTTTGGAGACCGTGTGCCCCAGGCGGGTGTGATCCAGGGCGATGGTGGCCAGGTAGCCGAGGAGGCCAGCGACCACCGGTGCGGCAACCCAGACGACACCCAGTGCCGCGACCATCGGCCAGTTCACCCTCGCTCCAGCCGCCAGGCCGGCACCGATGACGCTGGCCACCAGTATCTGGATGGTGGAGGTTGGCACCCTCACCTTGTTGAAGACGCTGGTGAGCGCGAAGGCCGCTCCGATCACGATCACCAGGCCCACCGTGGAGAGTCCCGCCCCCAGGAGCAGGTGCCTCCCGACGGTCACCTCCACGCGGTGGCTGGCGAAGGTGGCGCCCAGGAGTGCGAGCGGGGCCATGGTCCATAACGCCCGCCGCTCCGAGGCGGCTCCCAGCGCGTGTGGCATGCCCATGCAAGCGCCGGTGTAGTGCGCACCCATGCTGAAGGCGAAGCCGGCAGCCACGGCGATGAGCAGCAAGGTCAAGCGCGCCCTCCATCGTGTTGCGCGGTGACCCGCGGGTACTGTCGGCCAAGGTTTG
>JAKAEN010000062.1 GCA_021818355.1 Actinomycetes bacterium
CGGGCACGTCCTGCGCCACCTCGTAAATCAATGCGGGCGCCGTCTCGAGAATGTGAAGCGAATCGCGCACCTCGAGCATGCCCGCGGCCATGCGGCGATGGTCACATCGACCCCCGCCGCCCCCGGGCGCGGACCCCGGGATATGCCGTCCCGCTCCACTGGACGCTCCCACTTGGCTCGTTAGTTTTTGCTCGCTACTATGTGACAGGTAATCCGCTGCCCGGGTGTTGCACAAGGCACGGAGATTTCCATCTCTATAGAGGGAGTGGGCCAGTGTCGCCAGAGAGGCCGGAGGGCCGAGCCGCCGAGGCAGTCGACGCCGCCATCAAGATCCTCGGCACACACGGCGCCCGTGCGTTGACCCACCGTGCTGTCGATCGTGAACTCGGAGCTCCGGAGGGATCGACGTCCAACTATTTCCGCACCCGCCACGCGCTGCTCGAGGCGGTATTCAGGCAAATTTGCGCGCTCGACGCCCTCCTCATAGAACGCCTGGCGGAGATCAGCACCGACCTGGCGCCGGGTATCGAGTCGGTGGTTCAGCTGGTGACCACGGCGGTGGACAATTGGGTGGTCGAACCGCTGTACCGCCAACGGCAGCGCGCTCGTATAGAGATCTACTTGATCTCCTCCGGTGACGACGAACTGGCCAACGTGGTCAGCGAGTTCCGCGACGAATTCCGGCTGCGCCTGGCGGAGGTCTTCGCCCACCTGGGGGTGAACATCGACCAGGGGGGGATGCGCCTGGTGATCAGCCTTGCCGACGGAATGATCCTGGACGAGCTGATCGCGGGCGAGACCGGACTGGTCGACACCGACGTGCTGAGGCGGGCATGGGTGGAGTTCGTAAGGGCCGTAGCTGCCCCTGGTGAAGCCCCGCCCGCGAAGCCGGCGGGCGCATAGCCCACGAGGCGGGCAACGCCTCCTTCGGGTTCACGCGCGGGACTCGCCGAACCGGAACGCCCGGGCGGCTCAGGCGGGGGAGACCGCCGGACTCTTGGCCCGTGTAAAAGCCACCATCAGCGCCACCGCCGCCAGGAATGCCAGGTTGGCCAGTAGCGAAAGGGAGGTGGCCGAAGAGAATTGGCCTGCCCGCACCGACGATGAGGTCGCGTTTCCCGCGTGGGCGAAGAAGATGGTGGCGGTGCAGGCCACTCCGAGTGCGCTTCCCACCCTTTGGGCGGTCTGGAGGACTCCTCCCGCGGTTCCGGCCTGGTGATGGGGAACCCTCCTCAGGATGAAGTCCTGGTTGGGGGCGATGAAGATGCCATTACCCATCCCCCCGGCGACGAGTGGGATGGCGATTGCCCAGGCGCTGATCGAGCCGTTGGAGTAATAGATGACCGCCGCGGTGGTGAGCACCGAGAAGGCCAGGAGCGAAGCGCCGATCACCAGGACGCCCTTGCCGAAACGCGCCGAGAAGCGATGGGACATGGAGCCGGTTGCCAGGTTTCCAAGGGCAAAAGGGGTCACCATCAGGCCCGAGGCCAGCGCGGATCTCCCGAGCCCCGACTGCCAAAGCAGGGACAGGACCACGAACATCGAGGAGAAAGATGCGAAATAGAGCATGGCGATGATCGATCCGCTGGAGAACCCCGCACTGCCGAGCAGTTCCGGGCCGAGTATCGGCTCTCCCCCCGCACGTGACAGGCGCCGCTCCCACAGCGCCAGCAGCGCGAAGATGGGGACGGAGGAGGCCAGCATCAAGAAGGTCCATGCCGGCCAATTGACGCTCTGTCCCTCTACCAGAGGGAAGAACACCGCCATCAGGCCTACCGTGATCAGGCCAAGGCCGACCGGGTCCAAGCGATGGGGTATCTGGGGCCGCAGGTCCGGAACCAGGCGTGCGCCGGCAACCAGGGTGGCGGTACCGATGAGCACGTTCACGAAGAACACCCACCGCCACCCGCTCGCCGAGGAAGCCGCCGCTATGATCAGGCCGCCAAGAATCGGTCCGACCGCGGAGGAGAGGCCGACCATCGTCCCGAGTATCCCAAAGGCCCGGCTACGGTAGCGCCCCTTGAAGAGGAGCTGGATGGTGGCCTGCACCGATGGGCCGAAGAGCCCGGCGGAGAAACCCTGCACCACCCGCGCGGCGACCAGTTCGTGGCCGTTGGTCGAGAACCCACACGCCGCCGAGGAGAGGGTGAAGAGCGCGACTCCACCCATGAAGAGAGGCTTGTACCCGATGCGGTCCCCGAGCCGTCCGGCGGGCACCAGTGTGAGTCCGAAGGCGAGAAGGTACCCGGCCACTACCCATTCGATCGCGGCGGGGGAGGCGTTCAGCCCGGTCTTGATCGAAGGGATGGCGACGTTCACGATAGTGGAGTCGAGGATGGCCATGAAGGTCCCCACCAAGACCGTGACCAGGGCACGCCATTGGCGAAAGGTGGGTATCTCGGAGTAGTCGGAGATGCTCATCGTGCCTTCGAGGCGTCCCCGGGCCCCCTAGTCACCCGTCGATTCCGGCATGTTCGCCTCGAGATGGGCAACTATCGCCTTCAGGGACCGAGTCAGCTCCTGGACCTTCTTGGCGTTGAGGGGTGAGACGGCAAACGCCTCCTCGCCGTTGAAGCGCGGGAAGAGATCCACCATCATCCTGTCACCCTCGTCGGTGAGCTCGAGATGCACGAGACGCCGGTCGACCGGATCGATCCGGCGCCGCATCAGGGACCTGCCCTCCATGGTGCGGACCACGCCGGAGAGCGTCGACTTGGAGATTCCCGCCTCCTCCGCGGCATGCCTGACCTCGATTCCCGGCCAGATCCAGACCACCCAGAGCACGACGAAGCCCGTCCAGGAGAGGTCGTTGCTCCGAAGAACCGTGTTGGAGAAGTACTTACGCACCGAATTGGCGGCACGATAGAGGTTGGCGATGGCCGCCTGGGAGGTGAAGTCGATCTCGAGGCCGGAGAGCCGGCCCTCGATGGTCTTCTCCGTTTCGGCGAGGGTGTAAAAGCCTGTCACCCACACCATGGTATCGGAACGCGCACGATTGCACACGTGTGCGAAGACCTCCCAACAGGGAAAGGAGGCGCAAGGCGGTTCGCGGTTTCGCTGCGCGATGCGTCACAGCGGGATCGCACTTAGATGCAAGCTGGTGATAACGGTTCCCGGATGTGGACAAATGTCCAGTTCAGCGCGTAACCACAAACAATGGCGCAAATTATCCGCGATGTTTGGAAACCTTGGATATGATTCGTATCCGAAAGAATAAGGAGGGGTGGTGCTGCCGATCGAGCTTCCAGCTCTGGAAGAGCTTGCCCGTGCACTCGCGGGCCGAGGCGTTGATGTCGTACGGCTCGGATACTCGGACCTGACCGGTGTGGAGCGCGGGAGGGACGTCCTGGTGTCGCGACTTGCTCGAACCCTAGGGGATGGCGTCCCGTTCTGCCGCGCGATCTACCACACGAGCCCCATGGGGGACGTGGTGCCGATCCATGGCGGCATCGATGCCGGCCTTCCCGACATCGTGGCGGCCCCGGACCTCGCCACCGTCGTCGACGTGCCGTGGGAGCCGGGCGTCGTCCACTGCATCGTGGACGTCTTCAATCCCGACGGTACCGCGGCGGAGGAGAGCCCGCGAAACGTCCTCAAGCGGGTCGAGGCCCGCTTCAACGACCTTGGATACCGCTCCCAGGTCGGCCCCGAGCTCGAGTTCTTCCTGCTCGAGGATGACGGAAACGGCTCGTGGCGCCGATACGGGGAAGCAACCGGGAACGTCTACTCGGCGGGCCTGAAAGGTGACCCCGAGAACATCCTGCTGCGATCGCTGCGCCTGCTCGACAACTACGGCCTCGAGGTTGTTGCGGCCAACCATGAATTCGCGAGTGGCCAGTTCGAGATCAACCTGTGGCACTCCGACGCCATCGACGCCGCCGACCGCGCCTTCCGCTTCAAGTCCGCGGTGAAGGAACTTGCCCGCAGGGAGGGCAAGCGGGCGACCTTCATGGCCAAGCCCTTTAACGACGAGGGCGGCTCCGGTTTCCACCTGCACTTCTCGATGCTCGATCTCGACGGTCTCCCCGCCTTCGACGACTCCTCCTCGCCGGATGGGCTCTCATGGGTGGCCAAGAGCGCAATCGCCGGCGTGCTCGCCCACGCCCCGGCGCTGGCCGCCTTGTGCAATCCGACCATCAACTCCTACAAGCGCTTCGGGCCCGACACCCTGGCGCCATGGCTGGTGGACTGGGGCCTGGACAATCGCAGCGCCATGGTGCGGGTGCCACCGGAGCGGGGGAGGGCGGCACGCCTCGAGCTGCGCCTGGGCGACGCCTCCGCCAATCCGTATCTGGCCATCGCCGGCCTGCTGGCGGCGGCCTACCTGGGAGTACGCGACAAGGCAAGCGCCCCTGAGCCGCTCGAGGGATATGGATACGACCCGGCCCGCTCGGCCATCCTGCCCAAATCCCTGGCCGAGTCCCTGGACGCCCTCGAGGCCGACACCGAGCTGGTGGAGCTCCTGGGGCGGGACTTCGTGGACACTTTCGTGGCCTACAAGCGCAACGAGTTGGAGCGCTTTTCCCACTACATCACGGACTGGGAGTTCCGCGAATACTCCTACCACCTCTAGAACCGGGCCGGCAGTAGCACAAAGGAGAGGATGCGCAGTGCGCCTCGAAGACGTTGACCTTACGAATCTGGACTACTTCGCGGCCAACCAGGGCTATCCGATGTTCGACGTCCTCCGGGAGGAGGCCCCGGTCTTCTGGAACCCGGAACAGGCTCCCAACCACGGCTTCTGGGCGATCACGCGTCATGGTGACATTCAGAAGATCGACCGCGACGCGGAGACCTTCACCTCCGAGCAGTTCGTCAACCTGGAGGAAGTGGACGACGACCTGATGGAGATCCGCCGCTCCCTGCTGGAGACTGATGGCACCAGGCACCGCGCCATGCGCAGGCTGCTGCAGCGGGATTTCGGAGCGCAGAGCCTGAAGATCTACGAGGAATACCTCCGCGGCCTGACCAAGGTGACCCTGGACGCGGCGCTTCCCAAGGGGACCTTCGACTTCGTGAAGTCGGTGAGCGCGGACTTCCCGATCCGCGTGCTCGCCCGCATGCTGGACGTGCCCGAGGATGAGACCGGGCAGCTGATCGCCTGGGGAAACCGCATGGTCGGCAACACCGATCCGGAGTACGCCGACGTCCTGCTCGAAGATGCCGAGAGCGACCAGTACAAGCACCTGCCCTTCCGCTCCCCGGCGGCGCTGGAGGTCTTTGCCTACGGCAACGAGCTGCGCCGCAAACGCGTGGGCGGCAACGGCGACGATCTGGTCTCCAAGCTCGTCAACCGCATTCCCGAAGACGGGATCGCCTTGAGTGACCGCGACTTCAACAACTACTTCCTCTTGCTGGTGGTGGCGGGCAACGAGACCACTCGCCACGCCATCTCCCACACCATGCTGGCCTTGATCCAACATCCCGACCAGCTCGAGCTGCTGAAGCGCAACCCGGAGCTGATCCCGGACGCAGTGGAGGAGTTCTTGCGCTGGGCTTCGCCCGTCTATCACTTCCGGCGTACCGCCACGCGCGACGTCGAGGTGAACGGTGCCGAGATACGCGCGGGCGACAAGGTGACCATGTGGTTCGCCTCGGGCAATCGTGACGCCGAGGTCTTCCAGGATCCTTACCGCTTCGACGTGACCCGCGCCAAGGTGGACCACGTGACCTTCGGGAAGGGTGGGCCGCACTTCTGCCTGGGAAACTCGCTCGCGCGCATGGAGATCCGTGTGATGTTCGAGGAGCTGATTCCCCGGATCGGCTCGGTGGAGCTGGCCGGCGACCCGGTGCGAGTTCGATCCAACTTCGTGAACGGACTCAAGCGCCTGCCGGTGACGGTGAAGCCGGCCTGAGCGTGGGCTTTACGGCCCGGGGCCCTAGGCCGGATACGGCGAGAGGTGCTCGTGAACGGCCAGGCAGGTGCCATCCGAGGCGAGCCGGAAGACGATCGACTCCCGCTCGTCGAGCTGCTCGGTGCCTCCATCCTGCTCCACCGTCGTGCGGCAGCGGTGCGTGAAGAGGTACACCTCCGGGCCGAGCCGGGTGACCCGCTGATCCTCCGAGGAGCATGCGACGAAGCGCAGGCCCGCCTGCTCCCACTCGCGCCACTCCTCCTCGTACTCGGCGCGGGCATAGAAGACCTTGTCCGAGCTGTGGAAGATAAAGAGCGCCTCCGGGGCGAAGAACGAGAAGTACTCGTCCCGGCGATGGTTGCCAAAAGCGTCGATAAGGGCGTTCGCGGTCTCGAGGACCCTGGCCTCGTCTTCTGATAACTGAGAAGGCAATGTCACTCCTGGCTTGAGATTCGAGTCGAACCGGCGGCGCCTGAACGGTTGCCGCCGAAATGGCATGTGAAGCGCCCCCGTGGACGCGGGAAGGACCCGGGTACGGTCGCGGGACCTTAGGCGGTCGCCTGGGTGGCGCGCTCGGCGATCACCACCTCCCGGTGGAACGCCTCTATCAGGTTTCGGGTCCGGAGGCGCGCGGAGTCGCCCTCCGCCTCGGTGTGACGCAGCATCACCTCCGGGTCCAGGCCGGCCTCGATGGCCTCCTCCCGGCCGCCGTTCTCGAGCCATCCCACCAGCGAGGGCGGATCGAGCTCGGGATGGAATTGCAGCCCGAGGGCGCGCCCGATCCTGAAGGCCTGAACGGCCGCGGCATTGCGCGCCACAACCTTGGCACCGGGCGGGGGCACCACCCGGTCGTAGTGCCACTGGAACCACGGCCCAGACGGAATGGAACCCGGCTCGTCCGAATGGATGACATGCCAGCCGATCTCGGGAGCGGGGGAGCGTACCACGTCTCCTCCGTTGGCCTTGGCCAGCAGCTGCCCGCCGAAGCAGATGCCGAGCACGGCCACGCCGTGACTCAGCGCGCCGCGAAGATAGGCAAGCTCGTCCTGGACCCAGTTGCCTATTGTGGCCGTGTCGTAGACCGACCATGGCGCACCCATCGGGATCAGGAGGTCGTAGTCGTGATAGTCGGGGAGCTCGACCCGGACGTTGGGGCTGTGGAACTTCTCCTCTGGAACGACGATGAACTCGTCCATCTTGTACCCGAGGCCTTCGAGCGCCTCACCGACCAAAGCGGGCGGAGAGAGGTGGTCATGTTGTATGAAAAGTGCCTGCACGCATCCAGAATATTCGTGCACGAAGAGTCGGTTCCCAATGCCGGGGCGCATTTGCGCACTCGCGCTTACAGATCCGGGCGACTCCGCGGTTGTGGTACCTTCTGGTTGCTGAAGGGGGACCGGTTGAGGAACGGGGGCAAGGCCGCGGGCGGCCAGGCGGTTGCGGCGCTGCTCGCCGCAGCATTCATGCAGCTCCTGGACGTCGGTATCGTGAACGTCGCGGTGCCCACGATCCAGGCCTCCTTGGGCGCGAGCTTCGCGGGTCTGGAGTCGATCGTCGCGGGTTACCAGGTGGCCTTTGCGGTGACCCTGCTGCCGGCGGCCCGCCTTGGCGACCGCTACGGCAGGCGCCGGCTATTCCTGGTCGGGGTGGCCGCGTTCGCCGTCTTTTCCGCTCTGGCCGGAGCGGCAGCCACCACGGGGATGCTGGTGGTGGCGCGTATCCTCTCCGGCGTGGCGGCTGGGGCGATGTTCCCCCAGGTCATCTCCATTATCCAGGCCGGCTTCGATACCCGTTCGCGCCGGCGCCTGTTCGGGCTCTACGGAACCACGATCGGTGTCGCCACCGTGGCCGGCCCTCTGATCGGAGGTCTGCTGATACGGGCCGACCTGGCTCACCTCAGCTGGCGGCTCATCTTCTACGTGAACGTGCCGATCGGCATCTACGCGCTGGCGGCGGGAGCTGCCAGCCTTCCTGAGTCCAGAGGCGGTGAAGGCGGGCTCGATCTCGCCGGAGGAATCCTCTCCGCCCTTGGTACCGCGATGCTCGTCATGGGGCTCCTTCTCGGCCATCAGCTCGGATGGCCCGGCTGGCTGAAAGCGGAGCTTGCCGCATCGCCCGTGGTGCTGGCCCTCTTCTGGCTCCAGCAGAGGCGCAGGCGCCGCGGCGGCGGGAGTGCGCTCATCTCCGAGCGCCTGAGCGCCTCGAGTGGCTTCGGAACGGGCGTGGTGCTGTTCCTTGTCGTCTTTCTGGGAGTTGCCCCCTTCTTCTTCGCCCTCTCCATCTTCCTGCAGGAGGGGAACTCTTTCTCACCCCTGATGGCCGGGGTGGCGAGCGCCCCCTTTGCGATCGGCACCGCGGCCGCCTCGCTGGGCACCACCCGGGCGCGTCTTCACTCGCGCAAGCTCATGGCTCTCGGCCTCGTGCTTCTTGCCGGGTCGATGGCTCTCTTGATCTTCGAACTCGGGAGGGTCAAGGGGCAGATGAGCCTCGCGGCACTGGTGCCGCCACTCGCCTTGGCCGGGATCGGCCTCGGCCTCTTCATCGGTCCGGCCTCGGCGACAACGCTCGAGGAGGTTCCGGTGGAGGAGGCCGGATCGGCCTCCGGGGTCATCACCACTGTGCAGCAGGTGGGAGGGGCGCTAGGCGTGGCCTTGATCAGCCTGGTCTTTTTCACCTTCTTCGCGGCCAACGGGAGCGCCGCGGCCAGGGCCGAGCTGCCCTCGGTCACCGCTCAGCTGCACTCCCTCTCCATCCCGCAAGGATTCGTGAGCGAAGGCGAATCAGCTTTCGTGACCTGCATCACCGATCGCGCGGCACAAAAGGATGTCAGCAGGCTTCCTCAGAGCTGCCTGATCATCGGCGGGGCCATCGAGCAGGCACCGATACCGTCAGCCCTGAAGACCAAGCTGATATCCCTGTTGTTGGCCGACGGGAACTCGGCGGTGGGCCGAGACTTCGTGCAGAGTCTGCGCGAGACGCTCGGCTACGAAATCGTCGTCTTCGCAGGAGCGATCCTGGTGCTCCTGCTCGCGCCCCGGGCGCGCCGCGGGCCGGTGCTGAGCGAGCTGCCCGATGAGGCTACGCCAGGCCTCTGAGCATGAAGTTCCAGTACATGAGGGGTAGGCCGTACCTCTTGACCAGGTACATGTCGTAGCGCTCCCTTTGCATGTTCAGCACGGGGAAGGTCGGGGTCGGCTTGGGCACGTAGTCGAACTCGGCCATGATGCAGCGGTTGTGCGCGGTGACCAAAGGGCACGAGGCATAGCCGTTGTAGAACTTGGCGGGTGGCTCACCCCGCATCTGGGCCAGCAGGTTGGCCACCACCACCGGTGCCTGCTTGCGCACCGCCGCGCCGGTCTTCGAGTTGGGAGTGCTTCCGGCATCCCCGAGGGAAAAGATGTTCGACCAGCGCATATGGGCCATGGTCTCCCTGTCGACCTCGACGTAGCCGGCGGGATTGGCCGCATCGGAGAGAGGTGAAGCCTTCACCCAGTCCGGCGCCGACTGTGGCGGCACCACGTGAGCAAAGTCGAACTCGAGCTCCTCGGCGGGAGCGGACGGGTCCGACAGGCTCCTAAGGGTGGCCACACCCTTCTCACCGTCGATGGCGGTCACCTCGCTCTGATAGCGCACCTCGATCCCGTAGCGCTCGATGACCTTCTCGAGAGGCTTTGCGAACTCGGGAACCCCGAAGACGGCCGCACCCGGCAGCACCAGGACCACCCGGATCCGACGCAGCACGCCGTTCCGCTCCCAGAAGTCGCTGGCGATGTAGGCGATCTTCTGCGGGGCACCTGCGCATTTGATCGCCCCCGGGGGCATGGTGAAGAGCGCGGTGCCCGAACGGAGCCGGCGCAAAGCGTCCCAGGTGCGGGGGGCGAGGTCGAACCGGTAGTTCGAGGAGACCCTGCCGTTTCCCAGGCTCTCCGGGAGCCCCTGCACCTTGTCCCAGTCCAGTTGAATCCCCGGCGCCACAACCAGCTGGTCGTAGCTCAGCTCGTTCCCCGAGGCCAGCAGGACCGCCCTCTCATCCGGGTCGACACCAACCGCCGAGTCGCGGATCCAGCTGACGCCACGTGGCATTACCGAGGCGGTCCGGCGCACCGACGACCCCGCCGAGGCAAGACCTCCACCCACCAGCGTCCAAAGCGGCTGGTAGTAGTGTTCCTCGGAGGGCTCCACCACGGCGACGTCGTCAACCTTTGCCCTGAGCAGGCGAGCGGCGACGGTCAAACCCGCAGTGCCGCCGCCAAGGATGACCACGCGATGATGCCTGGACCTCTTCCCGTCCATTCCGCCCCCCTGAATCCCGGCCCCGGGCCGACGCCCGCACAGGCTGCCAGTATCTCACACGCCCGGAGGTGCCGGCTTGGGCACCTCAGCCCAAATAGATGAGACGCGCCAGGCCGATCCGGGTGAAGAATCCGTTCAGTGCCACGGTGACAAGGGAGAACCTGTCGAAGGCAAGGAGAAGCCCGAAGCCGACCAATGCGGCACCCGCTATGAGGGAGAGCTGGTTTCCATGGCGGCGCAGGAAGGTGAACGAGCCGCGCAACTGGTTGTAGGCCAGTCCGGTCACCAGGAAGGGGACACCAAGGCCGGCCGCGTAGAAGGCCAGCAGCAGGCCGCCCTGGGCGATGGTGTGCTGATTGGCCGAGATGGCCAGGATCGCGCTCAGTATCGGACCGATGCAGGGCGTCCAGCCGAATCCGAAAGCTACTCCCGCCACCGGTGCGGCGAAAGGGCCCAACCGGGCCAGGCGGGGATGGAAACGCTTCTCGGCCAGCGCGAAGGCCGGAAAGCGGCCGAGCGTCGAGAGGAGCATGAAGGCCCCCATGGCAACCACCACGACGCCGGTGATTCGCCCTATGAGTATGTGGTCACGGAAGATGGACCGCCCGAGAGCCGAAGCCGTCATGCCAAGCAGGACGAAGACCAGCCCGAAACCGGCCACGAAGAGCAGAGTGGTGCGTGCAACCGCGGCACGGGTTGAGGCCGTCGCCCCTTCGCCCGGATCCTGCCTGACATCCACCCCGGTGACCACCGAGAGGTAGGCGGGCACGAGCGGAAGGACGCAAGGAGAAGCGAACGAGATCACTCCGCCGCCAAAGGCTGCGATGTAGCTCAGACCGACCGCCATTTGCAAACCAGACTACCCGGCTGCCTCAAAAGGTATCCGGCTACCCCGGGACCAGGGCCAACCGTGCCTCGCTCGAAGATAGCGGCTCGACGAAGAGCAGGTCGGAGCCATCCTCCTCGACGCGTATGTACACCTCGCTGCCCTGGGCGCACCAGGTGTCGAGGCGCTGAAGGGACTCTTGATCCGCGCCGGCCAACCAGGCAACCCAGGTGCCGAGCATCGTCCCGTCACTGCCCGCACGCTCGCCGGGAAAGGCCGGGGTCGCGGGATCCTGCGGGCGCCGGTAGCCGACCAGGACAGTGTCGGAAAGCGTCACCACCCCGGTGATCACCACCCCTCTGGCCCGCGCGAACTGGGTCGCGGCCATCTGGGCGCGGAGCGCGCTGTGCTCGACGGCGCGCAGCCGCCTCGAATACTCCATCCGCTCGCGCTGATTCCGCCAGCTGACCACGGATACAACGGCCAGGAACACCATCCCGAACGTCGGGATGGAGAACTCGATCAAAGCCTTCGCCATGCCTGCACCACCCACTCCCATTATGCCACCGTCGTTCTGCAGCGGCCGCCGGCGGCCCGGGCAAATGGGGCGGCCGGCGCGCAATATGCTCTTGGGGCGTGCGGCTCTCCATCCTCGGCCACGCCGGCTCCTACGGGGCGCCAGGCGCTCAATGCTCCTCGTATCTGGTCTCCTGCGAGCGGACCCATCTGCTGCTCGACATAGGCAACGGCTCGTTCTCGAATCTCGGACGTACCATCATGCCCGGCGAGCTGGCCGCGGTCTTCGTCTCCCATCGCCATCACGATCACCTGGCGGACCTGATATCCCTCTACCACTACTTGAGCTTCGTGCCCGGAGCGCGCATGCACGCGATTCCGCTCCTCGCCGCCGCCGAGACCCTGGACGCCATCTCGAGGCTGGTGGTTCAGGATTTCGCCGGCATCCTGCTCCCGCGGGCAATCGAAGCGGGTGAGACCATCGAGATCGGTCCCCTGGCGATTTCCTTCGCCGCCGCCGATCACATTCCCGGAACCCTGGCGGCCCGGGTCACCGACCGCCACGGCACCTCGATGG
>JAKAEN010000063.1 GCA_021818355.1 Actinomycetes bacterium
CGGCAGCTCCAGTTGGGTCGCCTTGCGGACCGCGGCAGCCATCTTGTGGCCGTCCTGCTCCGTCAGGGCTCCCTTGTGGGGCGACGGGATCGACGAGATGAGCATCACCTGTTTGCCGGCGATCTCCTCGATTCGGGCCTCGATGCTGCCCGGGACGCGTCCGCCAAGAACGATCTCCGGGGCCGATCCTTTGCCGTCCCTGCGGTCCAGTAGCACCGAGCCTCCATCAGCCTCGCCGAGCGCCGTTCGGCGCGAACCCAAGTCTAGGTACGGGATTGGCGTAGGTAGCTGATCTAGGCGGACGCGCCGCGTTCGGGCAAACCCCAGTGGGCCGCCATCACCGCCTCCGCCGCCAGGCGGCCTGAGCGAAGTGCACCGTCGATGGATGGGTTTTGCAGGTAGTCCCCCGCCAGGAACAGGCGTTTTGAGAAGGCCGGGAAGTAGGGCCGGCCAAGGCGGCCTCCGCCGAACGAGACCGGCAGCGCCTCGGTGATCCTGTAGGTGCGCAGGTGGCTCAAGTTGGATGCGTCGGTACGCAACGCATCGGCGGCGAATTCGGCCGCGGTCCCGTCCGAGGTCTCGGTGCCAAGAGTGGAGACCGAAACCAGGTGGGCTCCCTTTGGCGCGTAGGAGGGGGCCACCATGTCCATGACCGCGATCGTCGCCACCGGCGTCCAGGACGAGGCAACCAGCACGGCCTTGCCGGCGGCCAGTTCGCTCTCGGTCGCGAAATAGTGAGTTGAAGTCGACCTGTAAGAAGTGTCTAGGCCACTCTCGCCCGTCAGCCCTGCGAGCTGGCTCGACTTTACGGCGAGCACCGCCCAGTCGTGGCCGATCTCCTCGCCATCGGCGAGGACGACCGAGCTGTCGGATACCGAAACGACTTTGGCTCCGAGCCGGATGGCGGCGGTGCCGAGCCGGCCGGCGATCAGGCTGGGAATCTCGGCCATTCCCGTGGAAGGCACGAAGGCCCGCCCTCGAAGGAAGCTTTGGGCGACGAACAACGCCATCGACGCGGGCGTCTGCAGACCGTCTTCCAGGAAAACCCCTCGAAGGAACGGGCGGGCCAGACCCTCGAGCGTCTGCTCGGAGAGGCCGCACTCGCGCAAGTAGGCTTCCGTGGTCCGGCCACGCACTTCGAAGGCGCTCTGGGCATCGCGACGCACCAGGCGTGGGGCCAACCTCGCCAAGCAGCGCAGGTCGCCCATGTTGAAGTTCGACAGAAGGTCGGCGAACTGGCGCGCCCGGAATGGCGGGCGAGGGAGAGCGACGGCCCGGCGGGAGAGATCCCGCCTCACGACCTCGAAGCCGCGGGCGAACTCACGAGGTGCCAGAGAGTCGATCGGCACCATTCGCCGCAGCTCGGGGTACGAGTCCAGTGCCACCTGGAACCCGCGGTCCAGGTAGAAGCCGTCCAAGTGGTCGGTGGTAACCAGCCCGCCGATCCTTTCAGAGGCCTCCACGATCGTGACATGGAATCGGTTGCTAACAAGGTAGGCGGCCGCCGCCAGGCCCGCGAGGCCTGCCCCCACCACCGTGACTCGCTGCTGGCCGTGGCTCTTCACGATCTTCAATCTAAATTGTCATTCGAGTGCTCGAGCGAGCGCGGGCCTTGCCGCCTCGGCCGCCGTGCTCGGGATTCGGGGTCTTGGTTGCCGGGTGATTCAAGGAGCGGCTCCTCGCCGCCATGGAGGTCGACGCTGCGCAAGCGCGCGGGCGCGGTCGTTGTCGTCGGTGTGGCCGCCCTGGGGATCTGGGCTCTCAAGGGGCACGACTCCGAGATTTCGGCCTCGATCGCACTCATCGAGCACGCCCAGGCCTGGCCGCTGATCCTGGCGGTGCTGGCCGAAGCGGGATCGGTGGCGGCCTTCGGCATTTTTACCTGGCGGCTGCTCGGAGTCGGACTGAACTACCCGCCACTGTGGAAAACCCTGGCTGTGGCCACGGCGAACACCACGATCAACAACACGGTGCCTGGGGGGACGGCATTCGCCTCTGTCTACACCTATCGCGAATTCAGGGGTATGGGGGCGGATCCCGTCTTCTCGTCGTGGGTCGTGCTCGCGGTGAACCTGCTTGCCGCAGTGGCTCTCGGGCTTCTGGCGGTGGTTGGCGTCGCGCTGTCGTTTCATGCGAGCCAAGGGCTGGATTTGCTGTTGTCGGTGCCGGTCCTCTCCGCGGTGCTCATGGGGATGGCCGCGCTCTTTTCCTCCCCGCGGCTCTTTTCCAGGCTGCTGCGTCCGCCACTGGAGCTGTTCGCTCGGCTGGCTAATCGCTTTCGTCGCGAACCTTTGCAGGTCGAGGAGGCCATCGCCAGGATCGGCTCCATCGCCACCACCAAGACGCAGGTTCTTGTGGCCATCGGATGGGCCGTTGCCAACTGGGTCATGGACGCAACCGTGCTTGCCCTCGCCTACGTGGCGATTGGAAGCAAGGTGCCCTGGGGCGGGATCCTGCTCGCTTACGGCGCGGGGCAGCTGGCCGCCAATCTTCCTGTCACGCCGGGAGGGCTGGGGGTGGTCGAGGGGAGCCTCTCGATCGCATTGGTCGCCTACGGCGGCGCCCAGGAGCCGGCCGTCGCCGCCGTGCTTCTATACCGACTGATCAGTTTCTGGCTGGTCGTTCCATTTGGCTGGCTCTCGTACTTCGCTACCAACTTGGTGCGGCGACGGGCGGGGCGCACGCGCATCGCAAGTGCCGACTCCATCGAAGGAGGTGGTTCCCTGTGAAGGCTCTCCGACGAGGCGGACCTTGGAGGCATGTCCGCGCCTTGCTCGCCTCGCTGCTCCTCGTGCCGCTACTCTCCGCCTGTGCCGGTGCCTCTGCCGGCCTGGGAACCTCATCTGAGTCGTGCTTCACCGCGCTTCCCTCGGCATACAAGGCGGTGGGGTCGCGCGCGAAGCTGCTGGGAGTGCGACTTCTGCCCGCCGAGAAGGTCAAGAAGGCGGTACTCGGCCTCCCTGGCGGCGATTACAAGGCTCTCTGTCTGCTTGCGTTCGAGTTGCCCGATGCCAAGGGCGAGTATCGGGTGGTCCGACGCGATGACCAGGTCTTCGGGGACTTCAAGCTGGTGGCGTACTCTTTGCAGACGAAGAAGGTGCTCAAAGTACGAGACAGGGCGTCCTTGCCCATGCGCTTCGCGCACGAGATATCCATCGTCTGAGGAGGCGACGCGGGCCGCGGCCCGTAACTCAGCGGGCTCCGGCTACGCGGTTCGACCTGAGGCGGGCACGCTCCGATGCCGAGAGATACCATTTGCGCAGTCGCACGGCCTTCGGCGTGACCTCGATGCACTCGTCCTCGGCGATGAACTCGAGGGCGCCCTCCAAGCTGAGCAGCGCGGGAGGGGTCAGCCGGACCAGCTCCTCGGCGGTGGAGGAGCGCATGTTGGTCAGCTTCTTCTCCTTGGTTGGATTCACGTCCATGTCTTCGGCGCGCGCGTTCTCGCCGACGATCATTCCCTCGTAAACCTCGTCTCCCGGGGCGATGAACATTCTTCCGCGCTCCTGGAGATTGAGAAGCGCATACGAGGTGCCCACTCCAGAGCGGTCGGCGACCATGGAGCCCGACTGACGGCTGCGGATCTCCCCGAACCATGGCTCGTAACGGTCGAAGGCGTGGTGTATCTGCGCGGTCCCCTTGGTCTGGGTGAGGATCTCGGTGCGGATACCGATCAGGCCGCGGGACGGGACGGAGTAGACGATGCGTATCCACCCGGTGCCATGGTTGACCATCTCCACCAGGGTCGCCTTGCGCGCTGCCACGACCTGGGTGATCGCCCCCAGGTAGTCGGCGGGGCAGTCGATTTCCAGGACTTCGACCGGTTCACAGGTCTTGCCGTCGATCTCGCGGGTGATCACCCTTGGCTTGCCCACTGTGAGCTCGTAACCTTCGCGGCGCATCATCTCGATGAGGATGGCGAGTGCCAGCTCGCCTCGACCCTGGACCTCCCAGGTGTCGGGCCGGTCCGTATTCAGGACGCGCAGGGAGACGTTCCCGATCAGCTCCTGATCGAGGCGGTTCTTGATGAGCCTGGCCGTGACCTTCGAGCCTTCGCGCCCGGCCAAGGGCGCGGTGTTGACGCCGAAAGTCATCGAGATCGAGGGCTCGTCGACCGTGAGGAGGGGAAGTGGCTTGGGATCCTCGGGGTTGGCGAGTGTCTCGCCTATGGTTATGTCGGCGATTCCGGCGATGGCCACGATCTCGCCCGGCCCCGCTTTCTCGGCGGGCACGCGCGTCAGGGCATCGGTGACGAACATCTCGGTGATCTTTGCCCGCTGCACGGAGCCATCGCGCCTGCACCACGCCACGTTCGCGCCTTTGGTCAAGGTGCCGTTCACGATCCGGCAGATGGCCAGACGTCCGAGATAGGGGCTGGCATCGATGTTGGTCACCAGCGCCTGCAGATCGGTTTCGGATTCGTAGTTCGGCGGCGCCACGCGCTCGATGATGGCGTCGAAGAGCGGTATCAGGTTGGCTCCCGGGTGGTTCTCTGTGCTCGCCCACCCGTGCTTCCCGCTGGCGTAGATCACGGGAAATTCAATCTGCTCTTCAGTGGCGTCCAGGTCCATGAACAGCTCGTAGACCTCGTCAAGGACCTCCTTGACGCGCGCGTCGGGACGGTCGACCTTGTTCAGGACCACGATCATGGGGAGGTGCCGCGCCAGCGCCTTGCGCAGCACGAAACGGGTCTGAGGAAGCGGGCCTTCGGCCGCGTCGACCAGGAGGAGTGCGCCGTCGACCATTGCCAGCGCGCGCTCCACCTCGCCGCCAAAGTCAGCGTGTCCCGGCGTGTCGACGATGTTGATGATGGTGGTGCCGTAGGTGATCGCCGTCTGCTTGGCGAGAATGGTGATGCCCTTCTCGCGCTCGAGATCCATGGAGTCCATGACGCGATCGGCGACCTCTTCACGCTCGCTGAAAGCTCCCGACTGCCGCAGCATCGCGTCCACCAGGGTGGTCTTTCCATGGTCGACATGGGCGATGATCGCAATGTTGCGCAGGTCGTCTCTAGTGGGCAAAATGACTCCGTTTGCGAGGGGGACGGGTGGCGCAGATGGGCCATGAGCGGCCCGCACACCAGGTATACAGCCTAGACGCCGGCCGCCCCCGAGCGGGCGTGGGGCGGGCGAGGCGGAAGCTAGACCTCGGGATCGGAGGGCACGGGCAACTTCTGGCGCTCGAATTCGCGCTCGACGTCGTCCCAGGTGAGGGATTCGGGGTCGCGCCCCTGCTCCTCGTCCCTGCTTGCCTTGGCCAGTATGAAGGCCGCCACCGTCCAAAGCACCAGGATGGAAAGGCCCTTTATCGCGGCCCCCGCCAACTGCTGGTCGGTGAGCGGGCTGAGGCCCAGAGCCGAAGAACCGGCCCGGTAGGTCGCATAAAAGGAATGCTTGGCAAAGATGAGCGCGATGCCGGGGAAAGTGGGAAGCAGCGACTGGACGAACAGGAAGCCGACTCTTCCGTAGGTGGAGAGGCGGTGCAGGCCGGGCAGAAGGCTGAACGCGGTCACCCACATGATTGCCGCGGCGCCCATGAGGGCGAGGTGGAACGCCGCCCATGCGACGCCGCTGGTTGTTTCGGCGGCCACCACCGCGGGGAGCATCGAAGAGATGACCGCCACGCTGAAGACCACGGTCGCGGCAATCGGCCTCGTAAGTGTCTTGAGAGCCGTGTCGATCATCCGGCGCCGGGTGACTTCGGCGAAGAACCACCTCGGAAGGCCGGCGAGCATGAGAGGCGTGGAGCCGAGCACCAAGAGCGAGTTCGAGCCCAGATAGGCCAGGACGGAGTAGTGGCGGGCGAGGTCGCCAACTGGCCAGGACAGGGCCAGGTAGGCGGAAAGGACGCCCGAATAGAAGAGGGTTGCCTGTCGTCGCCGCAGGTGCGAAAGAGCCTGGTGGAAGGGGTAGGGCTGGCGTCCGGTTCCTCCCGCAAGCCGGCGCGTCCTGTGGCCCCAGGCGCCGGCGAGGAGCACAGGGTAAAGGACTGCGGCGGCCAATGCCGCAGCGGTCACTACGGGGTGCATGTGATAGCTGAATGGAGAATTCACGCCGGGTGCCGTTTCCGCGCGCGGCCGCTTTTGAACGATTTGGACCTGCACCTTCCAGCCTACAGCCCGGCGGGTTGCCGGCGGTGGCGGACCGGTTGCGTTCCCCGCCCGCAAGTTGGGCCGTGGGCACGGCCTACCCAGCTGTAGCATTGCTACCCAATGGCAGCCACGGACTCCCTATCCAGATTGGTCAACCTCTACCTTCTCCTCGCCAACTCGCCCCGCCCTCTGACCTTGGAGCAGATCGTCGCCGATATCGGGGGCTTCCCCGAATCCCCGGCCGCGAGGCGGCAGGCGTTCGAGCGGGCGAAGCGCGACCTGCGCTCCCTGGGTTTGCCGATCCGCACGGTTACGGGTCCCAGCGGCGTGGACGCCTACAAGGTGGATCAGCGGAACGCGAACACGCCCGCGCCCTCGCTCACGCCCCTGGAGGCCCTGGCTCTCGCCGGTGCAATGGCATCGGTGCGCTTCGGCCGGGGTGACGCCTTCGACTCCGCGAGCAAGCTCGGATGCCTCTACGACGGCGAGCTTGCCGAACTGGCGAATTTTCCGGCGGTGCCGGGTGTTTCAGAATTCTTCGAGGCGATCAGCTCCCGCTCGATGGTCTCGTTCGCGTACCGGGGAAAGCCGCGCGTCGCCTGTCCCTACGCGATCATCTTCCGTTGGGCCAACTGGTACCTGCTCGCCAAAGAGGAGGGTTCGGAGACGGCCAAGTCCTTTCGCGTCGATCTCGTAGAGGGTGCCGTCGAGCTCCTGGGCGCCTCGTGCGAGGTGCCCGAAGGATTGGATCTGAACCAGATCATTCCTGAAACCAGGAGCGCGATCGCCGAGACTGAGCCCCAGGAGGTAGTGGTCCGCTATCCGGAGGCGCTGGCGGAGGTAGTGGAAGGAAACCTTCCCGCCCCGGCTGATTCCAGACGGGCAGACGGCTGGGTCACCTCCACGCTCAGCGTCGGCAGCGTGGCCGGCTTCATGCGCGTCGTGGTGGAGTTCTCCGAGACAATGAGCCTGGAAGGCCCGCCCGCGTTCAAACGAGTCGCCGTGCAGTGGCTGGAAGCCGCCATTGCGGCACAGAGGGCGGCCCGGCCGGATGCCTCCGAATTGCGGCGGCTGGGCGAGGCGGCAAGCACCGAGGCCATGGCGGATTCCGCCGTTCGCCGGCGTGCCCGCACCCTTACGACCATCGAGCAGTTCCGCAAGGTCATGGGCATCCTCCCCTGGCTGTACAGGAACCCGGTCACCACTACACAGGAGATAGCCCGGCTCTTCTCGATCGACGAGGAGAGGGTTGGAGACCTCCTGGAGCGGGTCGCCTGTTGCGGCTTGCCGCCGTTCACGCCTGACCAGCTGATAGAGATCATGGTGGAGGGGGACGAGATCTCCGCGCGCATCTCCGAGGACTTCGCCAAGGGGCTGGTCCTCGGCCAGTCCGATCTGTTCGTGATAGCACTTTCCGCGCGCGTGGCGCTCGCATCCGGAGAGTTCGAGGGGCGACGGGAGCTCGAAAGCGCGCTGGTGAAGATCTTCGGCAAAGATGCCGTAGCCGGCATGGCCGAATCGATCCTCGTCGACATCGAGGGCGAACGCCACCTTGGACCCCTGCGCACGGCGATCGAGGATCAGCGCCAGGTGCGTTTCGACTACCTGGCTTCCGGCGAATCATCGCTGACTTCGCGCCTCGTCGATCCTTTCGTGGTGTTTTCCGACCGCGGATTCTGGTACCTACGCGGCTGGTGCCATCGATCCGGAGGCGTCCGCAACTTCCGCCTTGACCGACTGGAGAACCTGAACGTCACCGAGGATCGGGCGGAGAGACAACCGAGCGGCGGGGACCTGCTGACCTCGGCCTTTTCCCTCGAGGAGGGCGAGCTACTTGCCGGCGACGCCGTTCTGGTCGCGACAGCGCCGGGCAAGGGTTGGCTGCTAGGAGGTGCTCCGCGTCAGGAGCTGGAGGGGAAGGCCCTGCCCGGCTGGGATGTCCATCGCCTCCGCGTGCTCTCGTACACCTGGCTCGCAAAACTTGCCGGCTCGGCCGGTGGGGCGTTGCGAGTTCTTTATCCCGACGCCGCCGTCGAGGCGGTCGCCGCCCGCATCGAGGCGATGCGCGACCGCTTGCTCTGAGAGCCTGGGCGGGCCGAAACGCTCGCTCGACCCCGTCTAACCTGGCGTTCGAGATAAAATCGGGGCTCCGAACGACTTGAGAGAGGTGGACATGCGTTCCGAGATGGTGCTTGCAGAGACGGTGCAGATTACCGGATTCGAGGGCGACGCGATCGAGGCCTACTCGGCAAGGTGCCTTTCGGACAGGCCGAGAGGTGGAGTCGTGGTGATCCACCATATGCCCGGGTACGACCGTGCGACCAAGGAGATCGCGCGCAGGTTTGCCGAGATGGGCTACAACGCGATCTGCCCGAACCTGCACTACCGCGAGGCGCCGGGGGCGGAGCCCGACGACGCCGCCGCCGCGTCCCGAGCCGCCGGAGGGGTTCCCGACGGCAGGCTGGTGGGTGACGTCGCGGGAGCGCGGCGGTATCTGCTTTCGCTGTCCAATTCGAACGGGAAGGTCGGAGTCATTGGATACTGCTCGGGCGGAAGGCAGAGCTTCCTGGCCGCATGCAGCCTTGAGTTCGATGCAGCGGTCGACTGCTATGGGGCGTTCATAGCCAATCAACCTGCGGCGGATCACCCGCTTCACAATGTGAAGCCCATCATCGACCTCGCCCCCAACCTCTCCTGCGAGCTCCTAGGGTTGTTCGGCGCCGACGACAAATATCCTGCTCCCGCCGAGGTCGAGGAGTTGTCCAAGGTGCTCAAGGAAAACGGGAAGGCGCATCGCTTTCATACGTTCGAGGGTGCCGGGCACGCGTTCTTCGCGACCGACCGGCCAAGCTACCGCGTGGAGGCGGCCAATCAAGGGTGGAGCCTGATCACCGGCTTCTTCTCGGAGAAGTTGGCGTAGGGGTCGGAGCATGTGCACTTACATAACCGAGAGCGTCGCCGCCAAGGGAAGCGGAAAGGGTCCGCAGGGATGGTTCGACCTCGGCGCGGCCAGTGTCTACTTCGATCATCCTGTCCACGCGCGTGAGGATCACACGCTCAACATCGATTTCATAAACCCGGACCTCGGGCCGTCGGCCCGGGTTGCCGTAGAGCTTTCCCGCGAGAGCGCCACCGAGCTGGCTCACGCGATCCTCAGGATCGTCTCGCAGACAATGGACGTCTAGAGTCCGCCGAGGCGGACTCGACAACCTCGGAGAGCCACCACAGCACGGAGATGCCCTGGACACGCCGAGAGCGCGCCCAGCGGCTCTCGCATCGGGGTCGTTCGGGACCCTCGAAAGGCATTCAAGTGCGCTTAGGCAAGCTCTCCACACTGCGCGTCCTGGCGGCGGTGACCCTGCTCTCCTCCATTGGCAACGGTCTATCGCTCGAGTTCCTCATGGTCTACCTCCACGACGGCAGAGGGATTCCGCTCACGGCGGCAGGAGTGGCGTTGGCGGCCAACGGGTTGGCCAACTTGGCCTCGGCAGGGATCGCCGGGACTCTGCTCGATCGCCTGGGCGCCCCGAGGTCCTTGGCGATCGGCCTTCTGCTGGGCTCGGTGGCCATCGCGGCCCTGGCATGGGCGCGCGACTTCTCGACGGCCGCGGCGGCCATGGCTCTGCTCGGTGTCAGCAACGGGTTTCGGAGGCCGGCTCGGCAAATGGCGGTCTATGCGGCCACCGAGTCGGAGGGCCGAACCCGCGCTTTCGGAAGCATGTTTGTGGTAATGAACCTCGGGTTCGGCCTCGGTAGCCTCGCCGCAGGCGCAGTGGTGTCGCTGCATGACCCTCACAGCTATCAGGTGGTGTTCTTGGCTGATGCGGCGCTTACGGCCCTGGCCGCGCTGGTGCTCGAGGTCGGCTACGGACTCCGGCGAGCGGGGGCTCGGTCCACGACGGCGGCGAAGCCGCGCGGCAAGGTCTCCGAAGTAGCGACCTGGAGCCAGGTTCGCAGGGATCGGCCGTTCATGGTCACCGTCGCCCTCTCCTTCGGATTCAGCTTCTTCGGCTACGCCCAGCTCGACAGCGCATGGGCGGCCTATGTCACCCAGTACGCGCATGCTTCGGCGGGTCTGGTCGGGTATGCGTTCGCAGCCAACACCGCTGCGATCGTCGTAAGCCAGATGGCGATGAATCGCCTGAGCGACCGCCTGCCGAGATCGCGCGCCTTGGCTCTCTCCGGCGCCTGGTACTGTGCCACTTGGCTGATCACCCTCTTGGCTACGGCAACCGCCGTTTCTGCTGGATGGCGAGCGGTGTTGCTGGTGGGGGCACTGGTTGTATTCGGCTTGGGCGAGACGGTCTACAGCCCGGTGGCGCCCACGCTGGTGAACGACCTCGCTCCGGAGCAGTTGCGTGGGCGATACAACGCAACCGCATCTGCCGCGGCGAGCGGCGCTGGCGTAGTGGCCCCGCCGATTTCCGGGACTCTGATCGCAACCGGCACGCCTCTCGGGTGGTCCATACCGATGCTGGCAATCAGCGCCGCCGTCTCGCTTGCGGCTTTGGGCATGCGCTCGGTGCTGCCCAAGCATGCCGAGCGGCCCCCTGCCGAGAGGACGCGGACGTGAACAGCAGGCGGAACAGCTTCTTCTTGACGACGGGGAGCGCCGTCATGGCCTTCGGCGATGGCTTGACGCTGCCTTACCTGATGGTTTATCTGCATTTCGGCCGGGGACTTCCCCTCTGGCTGGCGGGCATCGTCGTCTCGGTGGCCGGAGCGACGAGCCTTGTAGCCTCGGCACCGGCGGGCGCGATGATCGATCGCATGCGCCCCGTTCACGGCAACGTCATCGGCCTCCTCGCCAATGCCGTAAGCATGGTTGGGCTGGCATTTTCGCCGAGTGCTCCGTGGGCGGCCGCATCCTTGGTGCTGGGCGGCGTATCGGGCGCTGTGCTGTGGCCGGCCAGATCCGTATTGATCTACTCGGTGGCGGAGCCGGAGCTCCGGACCAAGTCCTTCGCGGCGCAGTTCGCGGTTATCAACGCCGGCATAGGGCTCGGGGGCCTGGTCGGTGGTCAGATCGTTCAGCTTCATAGCGTCGGTACATACCAGGTGGTCTTCCTCGTGCAGGCCGCCGCACTCTGCATCGCGGCGCTGGTCTTCGAGATCGGGTTCAAGAGCTTTCCGCGCCTGGTGGAGGATGGCGGCCGAGACGTCCAACACGAGCGTGGCGGAATGTTCAAGCCTCTAAGAGACGGGGTGTTCATGCGCTATATGGCGGTTTACCTGCCGATAACCTTCTTTGGCTACGGCCAGCTTGATGGGGGATGGGCGGCCTACGTGACGCAATATGCCGGAGCGACGGCGAGGGTGGTGGGCTTCGCCTTCGCGGCCAACACGGGAGTTATCGTCCTATCGCAGATGCTGGTCGTTCGATACGTGGTGCGTTTGCGCCGCTCGCGCGCGCTCGCGCTCGTTTCGATGGTATGGACTCTCTGCTGGCTGATAACCCTCGTGGCGGCGATGCCGGCGCTGCGCGGACTGGCGGCGGACGCGCTCATGATCTTTTCCCTCGGCCTATTCGGTCTCGCGGAGACGGTGTTCCAGCCGGTTGCCTCGATGCTGTCCAACGAACTCGCCCCACCGGATCAGCGCGGACGCTACAACGCCTTCACCTCTGCGGCCTGGGGCGCCAGCGGAATGGTTGGCCCGCCCATTGCCGGCGCGCTGATCGGCATCGGATCCGCGCTGGCCTGGGCCGTCCCGGTTGCCACGGCATGTGCCGCAAGCGGACTCGGCGCGCTGCGCCTTGGAAAGATCCTGCCCAAGCGAGCGGAATATCCGGAGCCGGCCGAGTCCTGATCGGCGCCCGGCCGCCGCGCCGGTGTAACATAGGTGCGC
>JAKAEN010000064.1:0-587 GCA_021818355.1 Actinomycetes bacterium
CGGTCGGGCTGGGAGCGATTCGCGTTCTCACCACGTTGGCCATCGTCACCGTCCACCCTCGCTCGCGCCGGGGCGTCCGGCCCGGCACCGCGAGTCTAGCAGCCGCACCGCGTTCAAGTTGACACCGCAGCGGGTTGGCTTACAATTGGCGTCCCAGCCGTGCTGGGGAGTCGTCCAATGGCAGGACACGTGGCTCTGGACCACGGTATTGGGGTTCGAATCCCTGCTCCCCAGCCAATCGCAAGCTGTTTACAATAGGTAGTTTACAATGATGCGTCGCGTTGCAAACGTTCTCAAGTGATCGGCGGGTCGTACCTGGGTCGTACCGAGGAGGGCCCTTCACCACCCGGCTCAGAACCCGCGGTCCACCAACGAAAGGCCTCCGACACTCGATCGCGCGGCTTCCCCTAGCCGCCTCGGACGGCCGCTCCAGCCCCAATGGGTGCTGGACCGGGCAGACCTTGCCCACTTGCTTCTCCGATCCTTGACTCTCTGTGGACGCCTCTCTGCCAGTGCACCCCTCTTGGCCCAATCTGTTCCGCACTCAGCATCGCGCGCGATAGGGCGTCCTCTGAATCGGCCTGTTC
>JAKAEN010000064.1:597-11932 GCA_021818355.1 Actinomycetes bacterium
CCGAATGCTCGGGCCGCCGAGTGCCGACGTTAGCGCCAACGTCCCGGTGTCGCCGTTGGGCACACCTCATGCCCCGAATGTACGCGTTGCATTCGATGCTCTGTCCCCGGCAAGAGCGAGACGATCTCACGGCCTTGACAGCACTCCCGACAGCCCTACACTTGAACTCGGTACGATCAGGAACCAGTTCTTCCTCAGCTCGGACATGGGCGAGACGAGGCGCGCGGCAGCGCCATTCTCCTGGTCCAAGGTCAACCAGAGGATTCCTCTGTTGGTTCCCCGAGGTCGTGCCTGCTGCTCGTGAACCTGAGAGAAGGTGAGGCCGAATGGCAGATCAGCCTGCTCTTCCTTGGCTCTTACGGATAGCGAAGGAAGGCCTGACGGTTCTCCGTGAGATTGCAGTTTGCCTTTTCTTCCTGCTCCTGTTTGCATGCCCTACCAGGATAAGGACAATTCTCAACAGCACGGGTATCACATCTCTTGGGGGGGTCGCGTTCGCACCACTCCAGGACGCCAACAAGAACGCCGAGAACGCCGGGACAAGCCTCGCCCCAGTCGAACCCAAGCTACAGTGGGCTTCTGATGTCCTCGTTCGACTCATTGCCCAGACGACCGACCTGACGGTCAAGAGAGATCTACAGTCAGTGCTATCGGTGGTCAAGTCCTCTCAGGGGGACGCCAGCGCGGCAAACCAATCACTCAAGCGGAGTTTGGCAGCGCAACAGGACGCTCTGCAGCAACTCGCGCCCCAGACAACCGTGAAACGCGGGTGGATATACCTCGGTCAAATGGACGAATCAAAGAGTCATTGGCTGGAAGGCAGTCCAGTAACCGTACAGCGACCACCAAGTCTCAGCCCCGCAAGCACATTGTATGTAAAGGACGATGTCTACCTGCACGCGGACGCACATTGCGGTTCCAGGACGGAGGCCCCAGTCCTTGGGGTGATAAGGGAGGGGCGGACAGCCGAGGTCTTGCAGGTAGATTATTGCTTCGCCGCACCGGGAAGCCAGTCTGTTTGGGCGAAAGTTCGGCCTTCTCCCTAGATCTCGACTCTTGCCCGGGTGTCCACACGTTTCTACTGCCCGGCTCGAGCTTAGGGAACCTTGGAGGGTGCACTGGTACCCATCAGCGCTTGCAACCGCCAGATCTATGGCTACTTGTGTTGTGGCCGTGCCTTTCTGAATTTTGCCTCGCGACGGTTGTGCAGGTCACGCGGCGTGCCGTTGAAACGCGGCATTGGTTGCCCTTGAGGGCTTCCCATGAACGTCTTCATCGACGAGTCCGGCGGCTTTACGAAAACCAGAAGCCAGCCCCACTATGTTTGCTGCGTGGCCGCCCTTGTCGTGCCCGAGTCCTGCCTTTCACAGCTACTTGCCGACTTCACGACGCTGGAGGCGGCCTGGACCGACATCAACGGCGAGGTTAAGGGCTCCAAACTGGGCGAGCGCCGAATCTCCCGTGTCATTCGTCTCATCTCCAACTACAATGCGCTACTCCAAGTCGTCGCCATCGATCTTGGCATGCATGACAACACCAGTATCGAAAGACATAAGCATCTGCAGGCGCAGGCCATGACCCATACGCTGACCTCTGCGCACCAGGAGACTCTCCGCGAAGAGATCAGGGAACTCGCGAACAGCACGGCTGGTCTCGCGAACCAACTCTACGTCGAGGCCATGTTGATGGCCTGGCTGGTTGCCAATGTCCTTCAGACTGCAACGTTTTACTACTCTCAGACGGACCCTCCGACCCTCGGAGCATTCCGCTGGCGGATCGATGCGAAGGACCGCAGCTTAACCGGATATGAGTCCCTGTGGTCATCGGTCGTCAGCCCAATCCTCCAGTCAATCTCTCTTCGCAACCCGATGATCTTCCTGAAGGGCGGCGACTACTCGGCCTTCGCACCGTTCGAGAACCCCGAGCTTCAACGACCTCCAGAGCACCTCCGGTCGGCGGTTCGCCATGCAAAACGGCCTTTCAGTTCCTTCTCGAACAACGCCGTCATGGCCGATCTCCACTTCCAAAACTCCTGCAGCAGTCCCGGCATCCGACTTGCGGATATCCTGGCTAACACCTTCCAGCGCGCCTGCAACGGGCGGCTCGCAGCGCGCGGCTGGAAGGACCTAGGCCTTCTCTTGGTTGCCCACCCGGCCACCCAGAAAGCCGTGTCCTTTGTTGCGCTATCGCAGGCTGCCGGGTGGGCCCCCATTACGGCGATGCCATATGGCACTCTTGTTGCTAGCCTTGAGGCGCAAGCACGAGGGAGCCTTGTTGATGGCACAGCCTATCGCTAGTCTGCAACCGACTCGCGTCGCTACTGGCTGGAGTGTATCCTCGGACGGGTGCGAGGACGGCTATGGATGAGCTAATGGTCAAGTCCACCTCACGGGCCTCCGCCCAGGTTACGGGCGTTATGTTGCGGGAGACTGCGTACACTCGGCTCGTCTTCCGGCCCCTGCTGGTTGTCAACCCGAACTCGCCCGCCGCCGCGGTTAAGGGAACGTTCGTTTTTCAGAGAAAGAGTCCAAAGCACACATGGGAGGATGCTGAAGCCAGGCCGCTATCGAGTCTGCATATGGACGAGGGATACAACCTTGCGCTCGACTCCGAGGAGACGCTTCTTCTGTACCAACAGCTGACCGATCTCTACAGCCTTTTCCAAGCCGAGGGAATCCCAACCGGCGAGACCGGATTCGTTCGCGCCAGTGCTGCGTTAGTCGCGCTGGCGGGTCTCTCCGACACCAATCTTGGTGCCTTCCTCGACGCAAACCAATCCGTAGGCTCGGAGCTGGTCAGGCGGCTGTTGGTGTGGGCAGTACGCGCCCCTGCGGGTCCACAGGTGATCTCCCTCCTTGAGTCACTCGGTCCGGCGGTTCTGGGTGACCTCGGCGCTGTTGTGAGCGTGAGGGCAATAGAGGAGGCCCATAAGGTCTGGGCGCTTCATCGAGAAAACGACGATGAGGCGTTCTGGCAGCGGTTGCTGGCGGAGCGGTCGTTTCTGCTCGAACAGCTCTTCGCATGGCCGTGCACGATCATTGCCGAGAAGGCCTACGTAGGCGGCAAGTCCGTGCAGAACACCGGCGGCAATCTGGCTGACTTCTTGGTGAAGAACCAATTGATGGACAGCGCGGCGCTTGTCGAGATCAAGACACCAATGACGCCCATTATCGGCCGAGAGTACCGGGCTGGTATTCCCAACATATCAGTCGCCTTGGCCGGCTCTGTTGTCCAAGTCCTGACCTACAAGACGGCCCTGACGGAGTCGTATCGACTCCTCCGCGGGAAAGATGAGACTTGGGAGGCTTTTGATCCCCCCTGTGTGGTCATAATCGGTAACACTGAGTCGCTGCGGGACACGGCGCAGCGCAGAACGTTTGAGCTGTTCAGGCGGCAGCTTGTTGGGGTCCACGTGGTCACCTTCGACGAGTTGTTCGCGCGCCTGAAGAACCTTCTTGACGTGCTCGCAGCCAGGTCGGCCAATGCTCCGGCGACTGATGCGGAAACCTGAGGGAACCCGTCCTAGCTGGGCTGCGTGATCTTTCTTAGGCGCGGGACGCTACCCGCTGTTTGGCCGCGTCAATAGGGATTCCGTTCGCGATTCGGAGCAGCCTGCAGCCAAGCTATACCTACAGTAGCGACGGCACCAGTTCTCGAAGTCATGTGCCTTGACTTCGACCTCTCCGTCCGCAAGACCCAGGTAGGCCATGGTGTCGATTCCCGAGTAGATGAGCTTGAGAGCCGCCGTGAAGAAGTTGGCCTTCAGCAGCAGACGGATTGGCTCACTGACTTCGACGATCAGGTTTGTAAGTGGATCGTGGCTCAGGTCTGACATGATCCCCTGCCCCTCCGAACCACCCCATTCTCCCCCCTCTTCCCCGGGCAATGACAGCACCGAGCGAGAAGCCCTGGCCATTGGGTTCAAGGATCGGGTTTGGCGCGAAGGAGAGGGCACGGGCTCACCGTCACCTTCCCCACCCGGACCCCCCCGTGTCCTGCAGCGCGAGCGTCAAGAGAGCGTAAACTCACCGCCAATGACGGCCGCAACGCCGATAACCGATTCCATCACCGACTATCACGCCAAGTACCTCGCGTACGAGCTGACGAAGCGCTGCGCGTCGGACAGCGTTGAGAAGTTGGCGTCGGTGCTCGCCGATGCTCAGGTTGACCTGAACCCTCACCAGGTCGAGGCGGCGCTTTTCGCGTTCCGCAGCCCGTTCTCCAAGGGCGCGATCCTGGCGGACGAGGTCGGGCTGGGCAAGACGATCGAGGCCGGGCTACTCCTGGCGCAGAAGTGGGCCGAGCGCAAGCGCCGCCTCCTCGTCATCCTGCCCGCCAACCTGCGCAAGCAGTGGAGCCAGGAGCTGGAGGACAAGTTCTACCTGCCCTCGGTCATTCTCGAAACTCGGAGCTTCAACGAGGCCGTCCGCGCCGGCAACCTCAACCCTTTTCAGCAGGGCGCGATCATCCTCTGTTCCTACCAGTTCGCTCGCACCAAAGAGCCCTACCTACGGCAAACGGTGTGGGATCTCGTGGTGATCGACGAGGCACACCGACTACGTAACGTCTATAAGACCTCGAGCAAGATCGCGCTGGCGATCAAGCAGGCCGTCGCCCCGTTTCCGAAGGTGCTGCTCACGGCAACGCCGTTGCAGAACTCGCTGCTGGAGCTGTATGGCCTCGTCAGCATCATCGATGACTACGCCTTCGGAGATCTCCAGAGCTACCGCAGCCGCTTCGCCCGCCTGGGCAACGGCACGGACTTCTCCGACCTGAAGGAGCGCCTCGCCCCGCTGTGCAAGCGCACGCTGCGCCGGCAGGTGCTGGAGTACGTCAAGTACACGAACCGGCACGCGCTCGTGCAGGAGTTCGTCCCCACGCCCGAGGAGCAACGGCTCTACGACCTGGTGTCCAGCTACCTGCAGCGGGACACGCTGTACGCGTTGCCAGCAAGCCAGCGCCAGCTCGTCACCCTGATCCTGAGGAAGCTCCTGGCCTCCTCGACCTACGCCATCGCCGGCACCCTCGACGGCATGGCCGCACGGCTTCAGCATGCGGCGGCGCAGGCGGAAGCCGTCGAGACCCCGCCGGAAGACCTCCTGCCCGACTGGGAGCGTATCGACGAGCTGGCCGACGAGTGGGAGGGTGACGAGGGCGGAGCGGAACCCAGCGAGGGAACCCGCCTCACCCCCGAGCAGGTTGGTCAGCTCAGGCGGGAGCTGACCGAGCTGCGCGAATTCGTGGCCCTGGCCAAGTCCATCGTCACGAACTCGAAGGGAGAGGTCCTGCTGACGGCCTTGCGCCGGGGTTTCGCGGCCGCAGCCGATGCGCAGGCCGCCAAGGGCAGCGCCTCGTTGCAGCAGAAGGCGGTCGTCTTCACCGAATCCCGACGGACACAGGAGTACCTCTTCCGGCTGCTGCAGCAGACCGAGTTCACGGGCCGGGTCATGGTCTTCAACGGCACGAACAGTGATCCAAACTCACGCGCCATCTATCAGCATTGGCTCACGCGCCACGCTGGGACCGATCAAGTCAGTGGCTCACCAAGCGCCGACATGCGCGCGGCGCTCGTCGAGCACTTCCGGGATGACGCCGCCATCCTCATCGCCACGGAGGCCGCCGCCGAGGGGATCAACCTCCAGTTCTGCAACCTCGTCGTGAACTACGACCTGCCATGGAACCCACAGCGCATCGAGCAGCGCATTGGCCGCTGCCACCGGTACGGCCAGAAGTTCGATGTCGTCGTGGTCAACTTCCTCAACCGGGCCAACGCCGCGGATCGGCGGGTCTACCAGCTGCTTGACGAGAAGTTCCGCCTTTTCGACGGCGTTTTCGGCGCCAGTGACGAGGTACTGGGGGCGGTCGAGTCCGGCGTGGACTTTGAGAAGCGGATCGCAACGATCTACCAGAGGTGCCGCACACCGGAGCAGATCCAGTTCGAATTCGACCAGCTCCAACACGAACTGGAGGCGCATGTTGCCGAGGGCCAGCGCGACGCACGTGAGATGCTCCTCGACAACTTCGATCAGGAGGTCGTGGAGAAGGTCCGTATCCAGAGCCAGGATGTGCTCGACCGCTTCAACGAGCGCCTGTGGTGGCTGACCCGCTATCTCTTGCGCGACCACGCACACTTCGAGGACGCGACGTTCAGCTTCATGCTGCACACCAACCCCTTCCCCAGCGAGGCGATTCACCCCGGCCCCTACCGCATGGGCAAACGTGCTGACGATGCCAACACCTATCGCGTGGGCCATCCGCTGGCGCGGTGCGTGCTCGCGCTCGGCCAACAGCTGAACACGCCCACCGCCGAGGTCGTCTTTCGCTACCGCGGGAGCGGGAAGAACATCGCCATCCTCGAACCTCTCGTGGGCCATGCAGGGTGGCTCTCGTGCGCCCGCCTCACCGTCACCGCCATGGACACCGAGGATCACCTGTTTTTCGCCGGCGTCACGGACGATGGCGCGACCCTGGACGAGGCCCAGTGCCGCCGCTTGTTCGATCTGCCGGCGAGCGTGGAGCAACCCTGCAGCCTCCCTGGGGGCGTGGCCTCGTCGCTGGGTGCGGCTCACGACCAGCGTGAGCGTATGCTTCTCGAAGAGCTCAGTAGCCGTAACGGCCGCTGGTTCGATCTGGAAATGGACAAACTCGACCGCTGGGCCGACGATCGGCGGGCGTCCCTCAAGGCGACGTTGAACGACCTCGACGAAGCCTTGAGGGCCGCCAAGAAGGCGGCGCGGTTTGCGCCAACCCTGCCGGAAAAGCTGGAGCGTCAGCGCGAGGCGCGAGTGCTCGAAGGCCAGCGCGACGAGGCGTGGCGCGCCTTTGACAACGCCGCATGCGAGATCGAGAGACAAAAGGACACGCTGTTGGATAAGATCAGCAAGAGATTGGAGCAAGACGTGCGTCGCGAGGCGCTGTTCACGCTGCGGTGGAGGCTGACATGAGGTCGGAAGCGGGTAGGACGCGCAGCGCTTCCGAGCTCAGCGCCGAGCTCGAGGCTCCATGGCGCGCCCGCAGCCGCCGCGATCGCCGCCGGCCTCAGGGAGTTGGACCATGACTTTTGACCCGCGCCTCCCCTTCGACAACCTGCCGCTCCTGCCGCCGAGGGCCGATGTGGAGACCACCGCGGTGCTGAAGAAGGCGCTGACCGCGTCGCGCGCCGTGGCCGAGCTGAAGGGAGCCGGTGGCCTGATCCCGAGCCAGGAGATCCTGATCAACGCGATTCCGCTGCAGGAGGCGAAGCTCTCCTCGGAGATCGAGAACATCGTGACGACCCAGGACGAGCTCTTTCGCGCGTCGATCGACGAGCGCGGCGCCGCAAGCCCCCAGGCCAAGGAAGTCGTTCGGTACAGAACCGCACTCCGCCAGGGCTTCGAAGCCCTCGGGTCAACGCAGTTCTCGCTCGACCTCCTTTGCGATGTTTGCTCGACGATCCGGAACCAGCCGACGGATTTCCGCAAAGCCGAAGAGAAGGTGTTTATCGGCAGTCGCGCTCCTGCCCGCGTCACGTACACACCCCCGCGGGGGGGTGCGCCGCTGGTTGCGAAGCTCCGAAACCTCGAGACCTTCCTGCTTGCCGCAGAAGGCCCGGACCCTCTGATCCGCATGGCCGTCGCCCACTATCAGTTCGAGGCAATCCACCCGTTCGTCGACGGCAACGGACGCACGGGCCGCATCCTGAATATCCTCTACCTGCTCCACGCCCGCCTGCTCGAGATCCCCGTGCTCTACCTCAGCCGCTTCATCATCAACAACAAGGCCGAGTACTACCGGCGGTTGCGGGCTGTCACCGAGGACGGCGACTGGGAGCGATGGGTGATCTACATGCTTGGAGGTCTCGAGGAAACGGCGCGGTGGACGACGGATCGCATCCGTGCCATCCGGCGCCTCCTCGACGCCACGATCGAGCGCTGCCGGCTCGAGCTGCCGGGGATCTACTCGAAGGAGCTTGTCGAGCTGATCTTTCGGCTGCCGTACTGCAAGATCGCGTTCCTCGTGGATGCAGGGATCGCCAAGCGCCAGACCGCCTCGGAGTACCTCCAGGCGCTCGAGCGCATCGGCATCCTGACGGGAGAAAAGCGCGGGCGCGAGGTCATCTACATGCACCCGGCACTGATCGATGTCCTCGTCGGATGACGTGTCGATGCGAACGACGTGACGATACAGCTATGTCGATTTTGCTGTTGCCGATCGACATGTTGGAGAATCATGTCGGCCGCGGCGACACGTTCTTCCCGGGGTCTCGATGGCGCGCGGCTGGTGGGGGAGGGGATCGGTGGACGGCGTCCCTGGCGCAACGTCAGGAGCCCAGGGCGCCCCGCGTCGCAGGCTTTCAGCCCCTTTCCAACTGACCAGTCGCGGGCCCCTCGCATGAGGGCGTCGGCGGGGCTATGCTCGCATCCGCAACGGAGGAGCAGGGACGATGAACGAGGAGCCCGAAAAGCTCGATCTCACCTCGCTTGACATGGCGGAGGAGCGGCGGCAGGAGCTGTTGCGGCTGTTCCCAGAGATTCGGACCGAGGGGGGCAAGCTGGATTTCGAGCGCCTCAAGCTGGCGCTCGGCGAGGCAGTAGACGTCGGGCGGGAGCGGTACGGGATGAGCTGGCCGGGGAAGGCTGAGTGCTTCCGCACCATCCAGGCGCCGAGCCTGGCGACGTTGCGACCGTGCCCGGAGGAGAGCGTCACCTTCGACACCACCGAGAACCTGATCATCGAGGGCGACAACCTCGAGGTGCTGAAGCTCTTGCAGAAGTCCTACCTGGGCAAGGTCAAGATGATCTACATCGACCCGCCGTACAACACCGGCAACGACTTCATCTACCCCGACAATTACACCGAGAGCTTGCAGACCTACCTCGAGTACACCGGTCAGGTGGATACCGAGGGCAAGAAGTTCGGCACCAACACCGAGGCGGACGGCCGTTTCCACTCGAAGTGGCTGAACATGATGTACCCGCGGCTGTACCTCGCGAGGAACCTACTTGCGGAAAACGGGCTGATCTTCGTTAGCATTGATGACACGGAACAGACGGGACTCCGGCACCTGCTAAACGATGTCTTTGGCGAGTCCTGTTTCGTCGCGCAGTTGGTGTGGAAGAAGAAGACGGGAGCGGGCGCAAAGAGCAAGGGTTTCATCGGTGTCCATGAATACATCTTGTGCTATGCGAAGTCGATCAGCCCAAGTTGGGACATTGTCGCCCCCATGTCGGAAAAGACGAAGGCGATGTACGACAAGCGCGACGAACACTTTGACCGCCTAGGTCCATTTGCAACCTGGCCGCTCGACACAACTAGCATGGATGAACGAGTAAACCTTCGTTACCCGATCCTTCACGCCGGCCAGGAAATTTGGCCGAAGAAACAGTGGCTCTGGTCACGAGAAAGAGTGGAGAAAGCCCAAGCCGAGAACAGGCTCGTCTTCAACCGGAACGAGAAGGAGGGCACGTGGACGGTTCGGTTCAAAGGCTACTTGTATGATGATGACGGCGTTGAGAAATCAGGCAAGCCTACGTCGCTATTCACCGGACCGTACACACAAGAAGGCACCAAGGACTTTCAGAAACTGTTTGATCGGGATGTGTTTCCGTTCCCAAAACCCGTCGGCCTGCTCAAGCAGCTAATCAGCATCGACGTCGAGGGTGTGGAGTCGAGGGATCAGAATATTGTTCTTGATTTCTTCGCTGGTTCGGGTACGACTGCCGAAGCCGCGCTCGACCTGAATCAGGAGGACGGAGGTAACAGAAGGTTCATCCTCGTCCAGCTGCCCGAGCCGACAGGTCGGGCCGACTACCCGACGATTGCCGAAATCTGCAAGGAACGCATTCGCCGCGTGATCAAGACGCTAGACGATGAGGACTCGGAGAAGCTCGATTTGAGCGATGGCAAGAAGCAGGATCGTGGCTTCCGCGTCTTCAAGCTGGCGGAGTCGTCATTCCGGCCCTGGGACGCCAGCGCACCGACGGATGTGGGGGAGTTAACGAAGCAGCTCGAGATGTTCATCGACCATATTCGGGACGGCCGCACCGACCAGGACCTGCTCTTCGAGATCCTGCTCAAGAGCGGCTATCCGCTCACCTCGCCGGTCGAGACGCTCCCGCTCGCGGGCAAGACCGTGCACAGCGTCGCCGGCGGCCTGCTCTTCGTCTGCCTCGAGCGCGAATTGACGCTTGAGCTGATCCGCGCCATGGCGGAACGGAAGCCCGAGCGGGTCGTCTGCCTCGACGAGGGTTTTGCCGGCAACGACCAGCTCAAAGCCAACGCGGTGCAGATCTTCAGGACCAAGGGCGTTACCAGCTTCAAGACGGTGTGAGGGGGCGGACATGGGCGACGATCCCGGACCGCGGGAAGGCCAGATCATCCTCTACTCGACGCCCGAGGGGGCGGCCAGGATCGAGGTCCACTTCGAGGACGAGACGTTCTGGCTGACCCTCAACCGGATGGCCGATCTGTTCGGCACGACCAAACAGGCGATCTCGTACCATCTGCAGCAGATCTTCGACGCCGGTGAGCTGCAGCGGGAGGGAACTGTCAAAGGAATCTTGACAGTTCAACGGGAGGGCGCCCGCGACGTACGCCGCCAGATCGACTACTACAATCTCGACGCCATCATCGCCGTGGGCTATCGGGTCAATAGCGTTCGCGCCACCCAGTTCCGCATCTGGGCCACCCAGACCCTCAAGGAGTTCATCGTCAAGGGGTTCGTGCTCGACGACGAGCGCCTCAAGCTCAACCGGCGGTTCGGCAAGGACTACTTCGACGAGCTGCTCGAGCGCATCCGGGAGATCCGCGCCAGCGAGCGTCGCTTCTACCTGAAGATCACCGACATCTACGAGCAGTGCAGCATCGACTACGATCCCCAGGCCGAGATCACCAAGACGTTCTTCGCGACGGTGCAGAACAAGCTGCACTGGGCCGTGACCGGCCAGACGGCGGCGGAGATCATCGCTGGCCGAGCCGACGCCACGAAGCCCTCGATGGGCCTGACAACCTGGAAGAACGCCCCACACGGCAAGATCCTCAAGTCGGACGTGGGCGTGGCCAAGAACTACCTGGTCGAGCGCGAGATCAAGGAGCTGGAGCGGATCGTCGGGATGTACCTCGACTACGCGGAGAACCAGGCCGCGCGGCAGATCCCGATGCGGATGGCGGAGTGGGCCGGGCGGCTGGACGCCTTCCTGCACTTCAACGAGTACGAGGTGTTGAGCAACGCCGGGCAGGTCTCCGCCGAGGTGGCGAAGCGGCTGGCCGAGGACCAGTACGAGGAGTTCCGGGTCAGGCAGGACGCGGCGTTCGAGAGCGATTTCGAGCGGGAGGTCAAGCGGATCGCGGGGCGGCG
>JAKAEN010000317.1 GCA_021818355.1 Actinomycetes bacterium
TCCTCGACGCTCCACTCCTTGCCGACTTCCCACAGCACCGCGGCCTGCGTCTTCATGGCACCCCTCCTCCGGTATCAAGACCATGCGAAGCCGTTGCTCAGCCTCGTCGCACCGAATAATAGGCCTACCGTCGCCGGGTGCGCGTGGCAAAGGGGTTACTGCTCAGCCAAATGATCCGTGGCGTCCCTTGCCCTCGACGAAGCCCTGGGCCATCTCAGTCATCCGGTCCCGGACCGAGACCGCGCCGTGCTGATACTCGTTGCGCAGCGCCTCCTCTAGCCCCATCTGCAGTCCCTCGTAGGCGGAAGCGCGGTCCTGGAGCATGCAGACCTCGGGGAAGGAGGCGATCTGGTGGGCCAGCTCGATGGCGGTGGCGAGCGCCTGCCCCTTGGGCGCCACCCGGTTGGCAAGGCCGATCGCCAAAGCCTCGTCCGCCTCCACCGGCCTGCCGGTCAGGATCAGATCCAGGGCTCGGCCGAGACCGACGATGCGGGGCAGCCTTATCGTGCCGCCGTCCACCAGCGGCACTCCGAAGCGCCGGCAAAAGACGCCCAGCACGGCATCCTCGGCAACCACCCGCAGGTCGCACCAGAGAGCAAGCTCCAGTCCGCCGGCCACGGCGTATCCTTCCACTGCCGCGACGACCGGCTTCGCCAGCACCATGCGGGTCGGCCCCATCGGTCCGTCCCCGTGGGGCTCGAAACGGTTGCCTTCGCCACGCGCCAGCGCGGCCAGATCGGCACCGGCGCAGAACGTCCCTCCCGTGCCGCTCAGGACCGCCACCTTGGCTGCCGGGTTTGCCTCGAAGGCCCTGAAAGCGTGTGCGAGCTCTTCGGCGCAGGCCCTGTTGACGGCGTTCCTTACTTCCGGGCGATTGATGGCGATGAGCGCCACCTCGCCGTCTTGGGTGACCTCGACAAGTGACAAGACGGCCCCCTAGATCTCTTCCCGAAGCGCGCGGCGCAGCACTTTGCCGACCGCGGACTTGGGCAGCGGTCCCGAGAAGCGGATCTCCTTGGGAACCTTGTATCCGGCCAGGCGCGCCCGCGCGAAGTCCCGCAGCTCCTCCTCGGTCGCCTCTTTGCCGGGCCGCAACGTGACGAAGGCGACCACCGCCTCCACCCAGGTCGGGTCCGGCCTGCCGACCACGCCGCATTCCGCCACCGCCGGATGGGCGAGAAGCACGTCCTCGACCTCGCGGGGGTAGACGTTGTAGCCGCCGCTGACGATCATGTCCGACGAGCGGTCGACCAGGTACAGGTAGCCACGATCGTCGAAGTATCCCAGGTCACGGGTGCGGACCCTGCCAGGCGAGACGAAAGTCTGGGCGTTGAGCTCGGGAGCGTCAAGGTAGCCGGCCATCACGAAGGGGGACTCCACGGTTATCTCACCGATCTCGCCGGTGCCGAGTTCGGCCCCGTCCTTGCCCAGCACCCGCACTCGTGCCTCCACCGACGGGCTGCCGGCGGAGCGGAGCAGCTCCGCGTCGCCCAAGTGATCCTCCGGAGCAAGGGCGGAGATGGCGAGCGGAGCTTCGGTCTGGCCGTAGTACTGGGTGAAGATCGGGCCGAAGGCGGCCATGGCTTCCGCGATGGTGGAGGCCGGCATGGGTGAGGCACCGTAGATGATCGACTTGAGCGCAAGGCGGCTTCCCTCGACCCTGGTGTTGGCCATCAGCATCTGAAGCATGGTGGGCACCAGGGAGGCGTGGGTGACTCCCTCGGCCTCGCACGCCCCCAGGTAGGCACCTGGGTCGAAGCCGGGCAGGACGTGGGCCCGCCCGCCGCGCAGCCAGAAGGGGAGTACGAAGGTCCCCGAGGCGTGGATGAGCGGCGCGGCGTGCACCATGACGTCATCCCTGGCCGGAAAGACCAGGTTGGCCATGATGTTGGCGACCACCCCCGCATAGCTCGCCTGGGTGTGCAGCGCGGCTTTCAGCGTTCCGGTGGTGCCCGAGGTGTAGAGCGCGAGGATGGGGTCCGAAGCAGAGTAGGGGAGCCTCGGTCGCCCCGGTGAGGCCTGCGCGGCCAGCTGGAGCAGGTCGGGCTTTCCCGCTGAGTTGGGTCCGAGCGAATAGAGCTCGAGGCCGTCGATGGCCGCCTCCAGTTCAAGGGCCCGCTCGGTTAGGGCAGGCTGGAAGACCACCCTCCTCACCCCGGCGCCGGCCACCATGGAGATGTGCTCCGCGGCGGCCAGCCGAGCGTTGAGCGGGACCCTGGTGAGGCGGGCCTTCACGGCGGCGAAGTCGAGCGCCACGGTGTGCAGATGATTGCCGAAGAGGATGCCCACTCTCTCGAGCTGCTCGAAGCCCATGCCGGCCATCGCGTTCGCGAGGCGGCTCGAGAGCTCGTCCACCTCCGCGTAGGTCATGCGCCCCTCGGGCGAGGTGACGGCGATCCGTGTGCCGAAGCGCCGCGCGCCGGCTTCGATCATCTCGACTGTAAGCATCGATGCCCTCCTGGAGGCCCCTCCGGGCCGACGGCCCAAAGCTATCAGCGGGCCGTACCCGCGACCGGTTCAGCCCGAAAATGTGGGCTCCGCTCCCTCCCGGGGCCCGCCCGCGAGTGGGCGGGATAAGGTTGAATCGGTTGCCGG
>JAKAEN010000318.1 GCA_021818355.1 Actinomycetes bacterium
TGGAGGCTCGATCGTTGGCCACAGTGCGGCGGAGCTGATATCAGTCATCGCCGTCGCCGTCACCGCTCACCTCAAGGTCGACGACATCGTTGAATCGCTGTTGGTGCATCCCGCCCTGGCCGAAGCTCTGGCGGAGGCGGCCGAGTAGCCTGGGCCTCTCCCTGGAGCCGGCTATTTATCCGACGCCGCGGCGATCCGTCGCCTGAGATCTCGCCGGGCGGCACCGTTCGCATATCGGGCGCGCAGCTCGCGTTCAGTCGCCATCTCAAGGGCGAGGGCGGCCATTGCGTAGGCGCCATCCAGCACGGCGCGGTCCGCCGCCTCGGTGATGCAGGCCGCGGTGAACTCGGGCTGGTGGTTCACGGCGGGCCAGGAGTCGATTGACACGAGCGGATGAATGGAGGGGACCGACATCGACACGTTCCCCATGTCGGTGGAGGCTCGCAGCACCTGCGCCTCGCCCGCGCTCATCAACTGGCGTCCTCGCGACGCCGCGATCCGGCGCCAGCGCTCGGCCATGACCTCGTCGGTGATCAGCTCCGAGTACGGAGGAAAGGGGAGGGAAAAATCCAGACTCGCGCCGGTGGCGACCGCCCCGGCTTCGAAGCAGGCACGGACCCGCGGAATCAGCTTCTCCAGGCGCGCGAGAGTGTCGGCGCGGGCGATGTAGCGAGCGCTCACCCTGGCGGGGATGATGTTGGGCGCGTCACCGCCATGCGTCACGATACCGTGAACGCGCTCGTCCGGCAACAGGGTTTGCCTGAGCAGACCGATGGCAACCTGAGCGACCGTCATTGCGTCCATCGCGTTGATGCCCAGATGCGGGAAAGCCGAGGCATGAGCTTCTTTCCCGGTGTAGGTCACGTCGATGTGCTGGGCCGCGATAGTAGCCATCCGGTCGAACTCAGCGGGGGCTGGGTGGACCATCATTGCCGCGTCCACGTCCTCGAAGACCCCATCCTCGATCATCAGGATTTTGCCTCCGCCACCCTCTTCTGCGGGCGTGCCGAGCACGGAGACCTTGATTCCCAGCTCCGATGCGAGAGGTGCGAGCAGGGCACCGGCGCCAAGGGCCGCCGCGGCGATGATGTTGTGCCCGCAAGCGTGGCCGACGTCAGGGAGGGCGTCGTATTCGGCGCAGATTGCGATGTGAAGATCGCCTGCACCGGTGGTGGCCGTGAATGCCGTCTCCATGCCGGCTACCCCTCGTTTCACCTCGAAGCCAAGTGAGGCGAGGTAGCCCGAGGCGAGCTCGCTCGCCTTGTGCTCGGCGAAGGCAAGCTCCGGTTCAGCGTGAATCGAGTGCGAGATGCGAAGGAGGTCGGGCGCTACTGAGGCCAGCATCGCGTCCAGCCGCGCATTGGGTTCGCTGTTCATCGTCCACCTCGTCTCTCCGGGCAACTCTTGCATCATAGAACGGTGCAGCGCACTTCCCTTGGGCGGCGGGCCTATGCAAGGTAGAGTCTCATCTCGATGTCCACAGCCCCCAGCCCGGCCCGCGGATTGCGCTGCCCTGCCTGCGCTACCGAGTACGAGATATCGCTTTCCAGGTCGGCGTGCGAGTGCGGATCGCCACTGGACCTTGTGGCGGAGCGCCGCCCGCTGCCTTCCACCTTCGAGGGGCGCACACCCGGCCTGGCGCGCTATCGGGAAGGCATCGCACTCTCCGCGTGGTCTCTCGAGCGCACTTACCTGGGTGCGGGAATGACTCCCCTCGTGGAGATGGGGGAGGGCGTTTATGCGAAATGCGACTTCATCACACCCACCGGATCTTTCAAGGATCGTGGCGCCGCGGCGGTCACCGCGGCCGCGCTGGAGTTCGGAGCGGCCGAGGTGGTCGTCGACAGCTCGGGCAATGCCGCCGCAGCCCTGGCGGCCCATGCCGCGCGTGCGGGCCTCAGAGCCACCGTGGTCGTGCCGGAGGGAGCCCCCGAGGGAAAACTTGCCCAGGCCAGGGCCTACGGTGCCACGATAATTCCGGCACGCGGCCCACGGGAGCGGTCAACCGAGGTGGCCATGGCCTTGTCCCGGCGCGAGGGCTGCTACTACGCCAGCCACATCTATAGTCCCTTCTTCCTGGAGGGGACACGCAGCTGGGCATTCGAGATCTTCGAACAGCTAGGTGACGCTCCGGACGCGGCTGTCATGCCGGTTGGCAATGGCAGCCTCCTGCTCGGCGTCTACGCCGGCTTTGTCCACCTTCTCGCCTCGGGCCTGGTGCGGAGCATGCCCCGCCTGGTGGCGGTCCAATCCGAGAACTGCGCTCCGTTGGCCGGGCGTCCGGTGCAGCTGGCCGGGCACGGGCTGTACACCGACGGGATCGCGATTTCCAAGCCGGCGCGCGCGAGGGCGATCCGGGATGCCATCAGCGCGAGCGGAGGAGAGGTGGTGGTGGTCTCGGACACGGAAGTGCGGGACGCCCGTAACTTCTTGGCCTCCTCCGGCCTGTGGGTGGAGCCCACCGCGGCGGCTGCCTGGGCCGCTCTCAGCCGGGTCGGCGATCGCGATGGGCGTATCGTGGTCAGCCTGGGCGGTGCCGGCTTCAAGCGCCCCTAGGAGGCTGGTGTCTTTCGAGGGACTTCAGGTC
>JAKAEN010000319.1 GCA_021818355.1 Actinomycetes bacterium
GACGGCGGAGCCGCCGATGGTGCCGTGGGCCAGGAGGACCGAGCCCAAGGGGCCGGCCGAGGCTTCCGCTTCAGCTCCCAGCTTCCGGAGCACGGCGAGGGAGAGCTCGACGATGCGGGCGTTCTGCTCGTCGAGAGTGAGCTTCTCGAACTCCGGATCCGCGGCGGCGAGATGCGCGCGCGACGGCCAGGGGAGACAGGCAATGGGCACGCCCTTGATCGTCACCACCTGCGGCCGGTCAATCACCGTGACGCCGCCTCGGTAGCCATCGAAGATCGCGAGGGCGTGAGTTCGGCCAGGGGCGCGGGGGAGGCAGTGATTCCCGACGATGCAGAGCACCGGGACGTTCGCGTTGCAGAGCACGTCCATCGCGCGACGGAAGACGGCCTGTTCGGTTGGAGACGGTTTGCTGTCCCTGAATCCGTCACCAGCGAAGAGCACGACGTCGACGTCTTCCTCGACCATCTGCCGGCAGCTTCGAAGGATCGCGTCCTCATAGTCCCGCAGCCGGGAGTTGATTCCGTCCTTGCTCTCGTCGCCAAGGTGATACGAGCTACCGATATGCCAGTCGGCCGTGTGGGCCAGGCGAATCGTGGTCATGCCGCCACCGCCTTGCGCGGGCGGGTCCCCCAACGTCCCTTGCGGACGCTATCTAGCACGTTCTCACTGCGGGTCCCGGGAAAGACGTGGTCCGGGTTGCAGCACCCCGGATTGTCGCAGGAGTGGCAGGCGTCCAGCCCATCTGGTATCGGGCCGTGCTTCTGCTCGTAGAAGTGCCGGTGCGCCGGGACAACTCGTCCGTTCACCCAGATGTGGCCATAGCCGCCACCGCTCTTCGCTCGCTGCCAGACCCAGCACCCAGTGACCGGGTCGACGATGTAGTCGGACCCCGAAAGCCGCGTGTGGTGGTTATGGATGAAGCGAACGGGCCGCCCGGCGACGTGCCCGTGCTTGGCCTTGGTCTTCTTCGCGATAGGGGTTCGCTGCCCGCACCCGCACTGACACAGACCGGAAGGGTTGGGACCGTCAGAATTCGACATCGTCATCACCCCCCATGCGGCCAAAAAAGGTGAGCCAGGCCTCCGCGGCCAGCTCCCATTTGGCCTTGCCCGAGGAGAGCAGCGTGTCCCGGACGTAGTCAGGGTCCGACTGCGCCACCAGGGAGATGGGCTTGCCCTTGTGCTCTCCGCTTGGGAGCACGGGGTCTTCGGCCGGCCGCTCGCCGAAGGTCTCCGGCTCGTCCGGGAAGAGCTCCCCGGTCTCGGTGTCGACGTTCGCCGGTGGGTCGTCGTGCTCGGTGGCGTCGACGTCGATGGCAGCGGCCTCGGCGGAGGGCAGAGCCGCGGGCCCGTAGAGCATGTCCGTCGCTCGCTCGCCGCCCGTGAGGAGCATGTGGAGGATGCCGGGGTCGCTCGTGTCCGGCGTGAAGGTGGTCGAGACCACCAGGAAGGGCCGCGCGATCTCGTCGGGCCCGTACTTGGACTTCAGCGTGAGCACCTGCCGGTAGGCCCGCAGGCGCGCCTTGCTCTCGGTCATGGGCAGGCGGAAGCGCTTGATCCGGCCGTACCAGTTGTCATTCCACCACTTGGCCCGCGCGGACTCGCCCTTGGTCGCCCAGTCAGGGATGCTCCCCTCGAGCTGAGCCTTCTCATCCTCCTGGATCCACTCGCGCGTGCCGCTGGCCGTCTGATAGGTCCCGTCGGGGCGCCGCACCCGGCAGCGCCAGGTGACGCGCACGTTCTGGTCGTCCGGCCCGAAGTAGACGATCTCGGGCGAGAGGTCCTCGATGCCGGCTTGTTTGCCGATCACGTCGAGGGCCCGCTTGGAGAGCGCGTAGGCTCCGGCTTTGGCCGGGTAGTTGCCGCTCGCCGCCTTGGGCTTCTCGATCTCGTAGAAGTCGCCGCTCGAGGGCGACGGGTCCAGGTTGACCGCCGAGATCGACGGCGTGAAGTTCCGGTCCGCCTGCACCAGGGTCGCCGCCGGCGCGAGCACGTTGAAGCGCTCCGCGAGCTCCGGCGAGGAGAGGTCGATCATGAGGGCGCCCGAGGCCTCGCGCAGGATTCCGAGGTCGCTGGCCGCCTGCACCAGGGCCCGCTCCTGCGGGCGCACTCTCTCGAGGGCCTGGCCGGGCTCTCGTTTCGTTTGGGTTGCCATGGTTACTCCTTCCTGCTACGCTGTTACTGTTCGTGTGCGAGCCGCCTCCGTGGGCGGCTCGTGCCGTTTGTGGCGGGTCTGCTCCGTGATGTAGGCGTCGAGCGTGCCCGCCGGCTCCCGCAGCTGCTCCTCGTCCTGGACGTCGAGCGTCAGGGCGATCTCACAGCCCCGGGTGATGCAACGGGCCTCGCGGATCAGCTCCTGCTCCTCCGTGTCGATCACCCCGTCTGCCACCGCCGCGCGCAGGACGCGCCGTTCATGCTGGCGGGCGCGGTTGACCAGCCGGCGGCCGTGCTGCTGTTCCACCATCGCGAGAGCCGAGTTCTCCATCACGCCATCGAGCGCGTGGACCAGGGCGTTCGGGGTTCGTGCCATGTGTGTCACCTCCCTCCTACTGTCCGGTGACGAGATTGAGTAGCGAT
>JAKAEN010000065.1 GCA_021818355.1 Actinomycetes bacterium
AAGCGGCGCTTCATGCTCGCCTCCTGCGTCAACTGCGGCCGCTGCGAGGAGGTGTGCCCGGCCAACGCCGCCGGCAGGCCGCTCTCGCCGCGCAAGCTGGTCCAGGCGCTCAAGAACGACCTTGCCACTCCGGAAGGCGGAGCCGGCGACCTCTTTGCCCGCGGGGTGCTGGACACCGAGACGGTCTGGTCCTGTTTGACCTGCGGCGCGTGCGCAAGGGAGTGCCCGGCCTTCATCGACCACCCCGGGACCATCGTCGAGATGCGCCGCCACCTGGTGGAGGAGGGCAACGTCGACGACGCCAAAGCCTTGGTCCTGGCCCAGCTGGAGCGGAACCAGAATCCCCTCGGCCTCCCCTCGTATCAGCGCTTCGCGCGACTGGCCGAGGCCGGCGTGCCCACCATCGCCGAGAATCCGGGGGCGGAGTACCTTTACTGGGTGGGCTGCATGTCCTCCTACGACCAGCGGGCCTGGGGGGTCGCCAACTCGGTCATCTCGCTCCTCCGCCTGGCCGGCGTGGATTTCGCCGTGCTGGGGGAGTCCGAGCGCTGCCTGGGCGAGTGCCAGCGCAAGCTGGGGGACGAGGCCGGCTTCCAGATGCGCTCCATGGAGATCGCCGAGACCCTGCGCTCCTACGGGGTCACCAAGATCGTCACCCACTGCCCGCATTGCCTGGTGACGCTGGGGCGGGATTACCGCAGCCTGGGCGTGGAGTTCGAGGTGGTGCACCATAGCGAGCTGATCCAGAGCCTGCTCGACGCGGGGAGGCTGCCGAGGCCCAAGGCCTGGGAGGGCGGCAAGCTGACCTATCACGACCCCTGCAACCTGGGGCGCCTCTCCGGAGTCTTCGACGCGCCGCGCGGCCTGGCCGCCTCGGTGGCGGGGGAGAGCTTCGTGGAGCTCGAGCGCTCCCGGGAGAAGTCCTTCTGCTGCGGGGCGGGAGGATCAAACTACTTCTACAAGGTTCCCGCCCAGGAAAGCGTCTCCGGGCTGCGCCTGGGTCAGGCGCAGGAGGCCGGCGCAACGACGGTCGCCACCGCCTGCCCCTTCTGCCTCTCCATGCTGGAGGACGCCGCCCGCACCGCTCCCGGCGGGGAGGGGCCGCGAGTGGCGGACCTGGCGGAGCTACTGGCCGAAGCCCTCGGCCTGGAAGCCGCCACGGCCCCCTGAGAGGGGGCGGGCGTCGGGCTAACATGTGAGCGACGCCGGAGGTGGCGCAGGAGCCGACACCGCTTGGGTGGCGGGAGCCCCGGAGAGGAGGCTTGGCGATGGTCGAATCGGCCGACGGCGCTGCCGAGCAGCCGGGAAGGCGCCTGGGCGAGGCCATCTTCGCACCTGTCGGCGAGGTGGAGGGCCGGACCGACGAGATCGTCAAGCGCATAATTCAAGGGATCAGCCTGGGCGTACTCAAGCCCGGCGAGCAGTTGCCGACCGAGAGCGAGCTCGCCGCACAACTGGGCGTGGCCACCCTCACGGTCAGGGGCGCCTTGGCCCAGCTGCGCGAGCGCAACATCCTGGAGACCCGGCGGGGCAGGGTGGGGGGCTCGTTCATCACCGCCGAACCCTCCGAGGCCCGCGCCATGCTGCGGGAGCGCTTGACGCGCCTGTCGCCACTGGACATCCGCGACATCGGCGACCTGCGCGTCGCGGTGAGCACCGCCGCGGTGGTACTGGCGGCGCGGCGCGGAGCCATCTCGGACTTCGACCATCTGCGCGCCGCGGTGGCCGAGCTGGGAGCCGGGCTGGGCTCGGAAGCCTTCGCCTTGGCGGAGCAGCGCCTGCACCTGGAGATAGTGGCACTTTCCCAGTCTCCTCGCCTGACCAGGGCCGAGGTGGAGGCACAGAGCGAGATGAGCGACGTCCTCGCCTTGCGCCACTTGAGCGAGGACGAGATGGCAAGAGTCGCCAAAGGCTTCGCCGAACTGGCCGACCTGGTCTGCGAAAGGCGCGGCCTGGCTGCCAGGAGCTGGATGGAGGAGCACATGGCGGAGGAGAACTCCGAATTGCTGGAGTTCTACCGCCTCACGGTCAGGGAGGGCTGATGTCCCGCCTTGTAAAACCGAGCGATGGGGGAAGAGGATGGAAGCGCCGCCGTCCGTAGCAGTGCTCACGGAACAGATCGGAGCCGTCTCCGTCGAGGTCGGCCATTGCGCCGAGCTATTGGCGACCCTCCTGGATGATCAGGAAGGCGTGCCCGAGCTTCTCGCCTCCTGGAGCCGCGAGACCCTCGGGCGCTGGCCCGACCTGCTGCTGGGAGCCGGGGCGGCCATCGACGACGGCTCGCGCTGCAGGCTGCATTGGTGGCAGCTGGGCGGCAGTGGCCTGGACGTTCTCCTGGTGGACGTCGATCCCAGCTCCATGGGCTACTACGACTTCACCCGCTCCAAGTGGTACACCGGACCCCGCAAGAGCGGGACCTCCCACCTGACCGGCCCCTATGTCGACTACCTGGGAACCGATCGCTACGTGGCCACCATGACCGCGCCGATCCTGGTCGGGGATGAGTTCCACGGGGTGGCCGGAGTCGACTTCGACCTCTCCAAACTGGAGCGGCGCTTCCTGGCCGCCTCGCGAGGCTCCGCCGGCCATCTGGCTCTCACCAACGGCGAGGGCCGCATCATCGCCAGCGACGCGCGTGGCCTGAGCTGTGGCGAGCTGCTCGACCAGGGCGAGCTGGTGTCGGTGGTACCCACTGGGACCGACGAGGCCTGGATGCTCTGGGAGCTCGGCTAGAGGGGATACGCCCCAACCAGAGGTTCGGGAGGCGGCGGGCTTTCCGGTCACCTGGGGATCCAGGAGAATCCGCGTTCGCCACGACCAGCCGCTCGGCTGAAGCCGAGTCCGTGGCCGGTGCGGCCGGCGGCCGGGTTTGTACATGACGTGCCCCCTCGAGCACGTGGTTCCCTAAAGGGATGTTCCTTCCTGGAGATGCGGAGCCGATCCGGCGGCTCGAGGCGTTAGGAGCAGAGAGCTCCTAGCGCCAGTGCGGATAGGTCACGTAGAAGAACTTGCCGTATGATTCGGTGCTCCAATACACGACCAGACCCTCGGTTTGAGCGATGTACACCACGTCGCCGGGGAGGAAGCTGTAGGTCTTTCCATCCGAGGTGAGGGTGATCTCCCCCTCGAGCATGTAGCAAACAGCACCGTCGTCGTCGTACTCGAAGTCCACCGGTGCCGACTTCCAGATCTCCGCGACGCCGGCCGTGAAGGGGGCGTCCTGCGCCTGTGAAACCACGTCGACCAGGTTGAAGCGGGCCTCACCCGCCTCGAACGGCTCCGTGACCACCTCGGCCGCCTTGGTCAAATAGATGAGCATCGCCCTCCCCATTCTCAATTGCGGCCCGCCTCCGGGCGGGCTTTGCCGGCCGGCGGCGTGGCCAAAGCATCCTCTGAGTCCCGCCTCCGCATGCGGGCCGCACACCGGCACGGCTGCCGAGGTGGACCGAGCCAGATTGTATCGCACCCGGCGCCAGAAAACTATAGACATAAAGGTTTTAGGGCGAGTGCGAGGGCAGGGGGGTTGGTGCTATGACGGGTTCTGCGCCGATCCGGCGCGCGCATCCGACGATCGACCGGGATGCGGGACGGGCGCCTTTGCCGCCCCCGCGCCGCGACCGCGTCGAGCCGGCCTGCGCGGTTGGCCTGAGCCCCGGTGGGTTGTTCAACCGGGGGGATTTGGCATCCCTGTGCATCCGGCGGCCAACGAGGCGCTCACACTTGGGGAGCTCGACAGAGGTCTTCGCCGGATCGCCAATCCGTGCGAGTCGGCGATCACCCCAGGGCCGTCGACGGCTCTCCGGGGATGTTGAAGAGCGGCGTCCAGGGCGAGGCGGTCGGGTCCTGTGCCTGGCCGGCGGGCGAGACTCCCACGTTGTAGAAGCGCGCCTGGTAGGGCAGGCCATTGAAGTCGACGATGTTGCCCTGGTTGTAGGTGGTCTTCGGGTTCCAGGCGGGATAGGCGCCAGGCGGCAGCGTGGTGGTGGTGGGGGCGTGGTCGGTGCTCAGGACCGGGCCCACCAGCAGCCAGGGATTCTGCCACGCGTACTGGACCGAAGCCGAGGGTGTCGTCCCCTGGGTGAAGTAGCGGGCGACGAAGACGTTGCCCTCCCAGACCACCTTGTATCCCTGCGGATAGGGGATGGTGGGGGACCACATCGGATAAGGCGCGTTGGCCGGGTTGGTGGATCCCTGGATAGCGAGGATGGCGGGGGCCTCGGGGCCACTGGCCGGGTAGATGCGCCCGTTCAGCTGGGCGAAGACCTTGGAGAAGCCCAGGCTGGCCGCGCTCGTGCCCGAACAGGTGTTGGAAATGATCGCCAGCTGGCCGAAGACGGCTCCGCAGCCGGTGTCGCGGTTGAGCGACCAGAAGGAGATGCGCCTGATCTTGGAGGAGTCGGCGAAGGCGGTGAGCGTCCGGGCGTCGGCGAGGGAGAAGGATTCGCCGGCGGAATCGTTCTGGCCGATCATCACGGTGGCGCCCATGTGGTTCCAGGTCGCCTTGGCGCTGAGAGAGTTCCCGTACTGGCGGAACAGGGTCTGCAGCTGGGTGTGGGCCGCCTGGAGCGAGCCGACCACCGCGTCGCCCATGTTGGCCACCGGCTGCCCGAAGTCCATGGTCATCAGGTTCACACCCGTGATGCTGACGTGGTCACGCAGGAAAGCCGCGACGACGGCCTTGCCGTTGCCGTCGAGGCCGTTGAGGGTGGCGGGAATGGTCAGCCAAAGGTTGAAGCGCTTGTGCGCAGCGGCAAAGGACGCCTCAACCTGGGCGACGGCCTTGGCGTTGCGATCGATCGCGGCGGCATCGCTCATGACCGCACCCTCGATATCGAGGTCCATGCCTTGGGAGGGGTAGGTGGAGAGCACGGACTGGTACTGGGCGGCCAATGCGGAGCTGCTCCTGCAGGCCACCTCGAGCGGAGTGCCGGTCTTGCCGCCGAAGGAGACGATGATCTGCCCGCCCGACTGCGTGTACTGCTTTACGCGGCGGGCCAGGTCCAGGTACTGGTTGGCGCCGGTGACCGAGTAGTAGCCACCCCAGGACGCATTGCAGGAGGTTGGCGAGGACGCGACCACGAAGCCCAGCGCGACCTGGCTGGCACTGTTGTAGATCGGGCTTTGGAACTGATATGCGGGGGTGAGAGTGGCATCGACATAAGGTGCGAAGAAGGTCGGCTTGACCGGGCCGAGGTTGGAGATGACTCCGCGCACCCCGTAGCCCGCCGCCGCCAGGGTCCCGGCGGTCATCACTACGCCCGCCAAGATGCGCGGGAAGGAGAGCCGGCGCTTGGTTGGCTCCGGGTCCTCCAGGTCCTCGTCATAGAAGGCCAGGTCGCCGAGCGACATCACCGCTCCGACTCCCGCGAGCTCGTCCGTTCGAGGTGCAACATCGCGCACTTGGTCCAATTCGCCCTCTCTCTGTTCGGTGGGGGAGCCGCTGGGCGCCTTGCGCTCCTGGCGCGCGGCAACGCTCTCGGCGCTCTTGGGTCGCCTCCGCTTGCCGGCTCCTTGGCCGTCGGTCTTGTTTTCGGCCTCCGTGGCGGGCTTCTCTGAGGGACGCGTCATATGGTCAAGCCTCGTCTGCTCGCCCCCCATGGGCGGAACTCCTAGCGAGGCATCCAACGCCGCGCCCGGTACAACCTATTCCTCGGCATGAATTCTCGGTCGAATGAGTCCTTACTAGTGCTTCTCCGCCGTTTTCGGGCGGCGCCCGAAGAGGAGTGCGAACCCGAACAGGCCCGCGATCCCCGAGGCGGCCCAGTAGATGCTGGCCGACCAAGGTTCGCCGGTGTTCGTAGCCGGCACGGTGATCGAAGACGACGGTGCCGAAGCGCCCGAGCTCACGCCGACCACGGTTGTGCTGGATGACTCTGTGCCACCTGTCGAAACCACCGTGGTGGTCGAGCCGCCCTGCGAGGGCGAGGTGACCGAAGTGGGGACTCCTGTCGTGGTGGTCGAGCCGCCCTGCGAGGGCGAGGTTACGGTTGTGGCGACATTGGTGGTCGTGGTGCTGCTGAGCGAGGGCGACGTCACCGAGGTCGGTACTTGAGTCGTCGAGGTCGTGGACGAAGTCGTCGCGCCGGTAGTGGAGGTCGTCGACGAAGTCGTCGCGCCGGTAGTGGAGGTCGTGGACGAAGTCGTCGCGCCGGTAGTGGAGGTCGTCGCGGCCGTGGTCGTGGTCGTAACCGGGCAGAGCGCGCCGCCGAATGGATAGTAGTGGATCTCGGTCGATCCGCTCAGGCCGGCAACGTACACCGAGCCGTCGACCTGCGCCGAGGAGTAGTGGAGGGTGGCCTTCGTGGCGAGGATGGTGCCCTTCCACTGCGTCGGCCCGGCCGTGATGCTCGTCGCGTTGACGAAGTTCCAGATGACCGTAGTGGGCGACACGCCGATCAAGTTGATGGTCGCGAACTTGGTGAGGCTCAGAACCCCGGAGTTTTGGATGTTGATGACGACGGTGGCGCCGGCGGGAGCCTGGATGTCGAGGGTCGAGCCGGCGTTGGGAGCAAGCTGATTGGTGTGGGTGTTGAAGACGTCGAGAACCGAGGAGGTGCCGGTAAGAGTCCGGTGAGTCGTGTCGGTCGTCTTCAGTGTCATGTTCGACGTGCTGGCCGCCAGATTCGAGGCGAAGGTCGTCAGTCCTCCCCAGGCCGAGGCGAAGTCGATCGGATTGGCGTCGGTGACCCCGGAAGCCGGTGTGCGCTTTCCGCTGCCGTTGTTGTAGAGCGTGACCGGAGACCCCTCGTAGGCGTAGTTCCCGCCGGTGATGATGACTTTGCTGTTGGCGGCGACCTCAGGGGCGACGAATGAGTAGCCGTCCGGCAGCGGGGAGGCGTTGGCCGAGTCCACCGTGTAGTTCTTGAGAGTGGCCTTGCCGCCGATGGCGGCTGCGCCCTGGATGTCGACAGGGTTGCTTATCGTGGCCGATCCCGGGGTGAACAGCGAGAAGCTCGAGAAGCCGGTGATGCCGGTGGCCTGGTCGAGATTTATGCACAGTGGCTCCGGCGTGGCGGAACTGGTTCCGCCGAAAGCGAGGCCGGCTACGGCAAGCGTTGCGGAAAGACCGGTGAGCGCCACGCCGACGGTACGGCTGGCGCGGCGGATGCGGTGGTGCGACCCAAGCATCGTGCGATACCCACTCTCGTAATGTAAATGCAACCCGCTTCTCGACGCGGTTCGAGGAGCTTATGCAGACCTTAGCCCGAAACTCACACCTCGTCAGCGTCTCGGCTGCCGATTGTCACAAATCCGTGACATCAGGTGTGAATCTCGAATGTTTCACTGCAGAGAGTGGCAAAGCGCCACCGCAAGATCACACGATTCCGAGACCGGTGCCGAGCTTGGTCGGGCGTCCGAAGAGATAGCCCTGGCCATAGCGAACGCCCAGGTCGACGAGGGTGGCGAGTTCATCCTCGGACTCGATGCCCTCGGCGATCACGTCCACGCCGTGCTCGGCGGCCACCTCGACCATCCCCTTGACCAGCGTGCGATTGACCGGGTTGGTGTCTATGCCCTGCACCCACGGCCGGTCAAGCTTCACGAAGGACGGGCGGAGCTGGGAGAGCTGACGAAGGCTCTTGGCCTCCGGAGAGGAGTCGTCGATGGAGAGGGCCAGCCATTCGGGGATCTCGGCATCTCCGAGAGGGGCCGCCGGGTTGCCGAGATTGTCCGAGCGCACCTCGATGACCACGCTGTTGAGGTGCGACTGCATGCTGGAGAGTAGTTCGGGCTTCTCCCGCAGCAGGTCGGCGCTGGTGTTGAGCGAGAGCCAAAGATCCTTGGACATGTTCCGGGCCGCGTCGACCGCCGCGAGGAGCATGTTCTTCTCCAGCTCTATCGAAGCGGCTCCCGGCAGGCGGGCCAGGCGGTCTAGGGGCGAGACGCCGTCGTGGAAGCGGCTCAAGGCCTCGTAGCCCACCACCCGCCGGGATGCCAGCTCGACTACCGGCTGGAAGAGCGTGGTGAAGGTCTGCTCGGCTTCCAGGGACAGCTCCTTGCGTCCCATCTTGGGCTCGGGGGTCGGAGGCGTGGAGAGGGCGGCTCGCGCCTCCTTGGCGGACTGCTGGCGGTTGGAGAGTTCGAGCGCAGCGCCAGCCCCGTCCGAGCCGTAGTGGAGCACCGACATCCAGTCGCCGCCCATGGGTTCGGGGGCGGGCTGGGCGTGCCGCCGCCGGCGCGACCCGCTCTCGCGCTTGTAGAACCAGGGCTTGACCTGGATGGCGACGTCGGAGATCGAGTTGATCACTCCGATGTAGGCGAAGATGGCGTAGGTGGCGAGCACGATGTTCAGGACCGCGTAGCCCATGTTGTACCAGTAGTGGAGCTGGTAGTCCCTGACCAGGGTGAAGAGCGAGAGGGCGACGATGGCGTAAGGTGTGACGACGAAGAGCATCGGCGCCACCGTGCGCTTGCGCACCTTGGGGGTGCGCCCGAAGACGCCCTTGGTCCCTGTGATCAGCTGCACCAGCGAGCTCATAGTCCCGGCCAGGTTGACGGGGATGAGGATCAGGTTGAAGCCGTAGATACGCAGCACGTCGACCCGCTTGTACCCGCAGTACTTGAGGTCGGAGGCCATGGCCACGAAGTAGGGGAGTGCCAGCAGGCCGAGCAGGGGGCTCACCAGCTTGTTCGCGAAGGGGTAGAAGAGCAGTACCAGCAGGCTGGCCGAGCTCCAGGTGATGGAGGCCATGTAGTTGAAGCGCAGCAGCTTCTCGCCCAGGCGGGTCCGCTCTCCCCGGTGCTTGCGGATCTTGGAGACCCGGGTCACCTTGGGTGCCAGGATCAGGCCGCCGTCCGCCCAGCGGCGCCGCTGGATGCAGAGAGATCCGAAGTCGGGCGGGGTGGCCGAGTAGCTGAGGCGCTCGGGGTAGTTCACCAGCGTCCAGCCCCGGCCGGCCAGGTCCATGGTGGACTCGGTGTCCTCGATGGCGGTGCGGTCCTGGATGTAACGCTTGATCTCGTGGTTGCCGACATAGTCGACTTCGGCGATCTCATCCAGAGCCGTCTTGCGGATGACCGCATTTGCGCCAACCCAGAAGGTGGCCTCGTAGTGGGTGAGGCCCTGGTGGACGATGTGCTGCAGGTCGGTGGTTGCCCCGGCGATGCGCTCCAGGCGGCTGGAGGAGGCGGGGTAGGAGGAGTAGGGGGTCTGGGCCACGCCCACCCGGGCGTGCTGGCTCTGCTCCATCAGGTAGACCAGGCGCAGGCAGTACTCGGGAAGCAGGATGGAGTCCGCGTCCAGGGTGAGGACGTAGTCCGGGTTGCGCACCACCAGGCTGTCGGGGCCGGGCTTGTCTGTGGGCTCAAGCACCAGGCCGGAGAGGGTCTCGACCTTGTTGTAGGACCCACCCATCAGCGAGATGTAGGAGTTGAGGTTCATCGCCTTGTTGGGCTCGGCCGAGAGGGAGGCATAAGCCTTGCGCTCAAAGGAGGTCAGCTTGGCGGTGAAGACGTTGACCAGGCGCTGGTAAAGCTGACGCACGCGTTGCAGTTCGAACTCGACCTCCTTGTCCGCGGCTGAGCGCAGCGCACGCGAGGTGAGCGAGAAGTCGACGGCAAGTGCGTTCAGGACCTGGTGCGCAAGGAAGACGTCGGTGTGGTCGGCGACGGGCATCTCCGCCACCTGGAGATTCAGCCAGGCCACCGCGCGATCGAAATAATCCGCCAGCAGGTTGAGCTCCTCGGCGTGGATCTCGGAGGAGCCGGTGTGGAGCGAGTCGAAGGTGGCCAGCGCATCGGTGAAGAGGCGGCGCGGATATTCGAGGAGCTGCTGGATGTCATGGGGCAGCCGGCGCGCCCGGTCCAGCATGATGCGGTACTTCTCCTCCTTGGGATTGGGCGGGTCGTCCACCAGAAGGACCAGATCGATGTCGGGGTACTCCTGCAGGGCGGCTGAGAGCATGGTGGTGCGGACCACGCGCGCATCCTCGCGATACGAGGGGATGATGACGGTGAGTGGCGGCTGCTTGGTGGCAAAGAACTCGTCGATGACCGCCCGAGGAGCCCTCTTGTGCTGGCGGGTGCGATAGAAGAAGCCGAGGCGCGAGGCGAGATAGGCCAGCGAGGAGAAGGTCAGCAGCGAGACGATTGCCAGGTAGATGGCTGCCTCGAGGCGCTGGCGGGGGCTGGCGGCGCCTCCCTGGACGAGCATGGTCAGCACCCAGACCACTACGTAGCCAATCCAGCCGATGACGGTTACCACGATGGCCAAGCGCCCCATGGCGATGCGGCGGTCGGTGATGGTAGGCGCAAGGGAGGTGCTGGGGAGTGGCCGGCGGTCGCTCCCGATCTGTCTGCGCCCGGGCACTCGGAGTGCCTGAGCGGCCTCTTTATCGATCTGGCGGGTCGCCAAGGCTGAGCCTCTTTCACTTGGGGGGACTCGTGGAGGGCGGAATACGATCCTATCTCTTTGCCACGCAAAGGGGGCGAGGAGCCACGTCGCCGGTGCCTCGGCGCAGCTCCTCCTTGTGAGCCGGCCCCTTCTCAAATGCACCTGATGGTCATTTCGGCGCGCGTGGCCGTCGATTTGAAGCTTTTCTCCGGGAGGCCGGAATACCACGGAGAGTGAGAAAACGCTCAAGACCACCACAGGATTTGCCGAAGAAAAAGCCCAGGTCAGCTCAAGGGAACGGAGCCAAGCGTGCGCAAGAGGCTTATCTCGGTATTCTCCTCCATCGTGCTGGTCGCAGCGGCGGCCATCGGGATCGTGGCAAATCTGGGCAGGCCCGGCACCTTGAACAGCGTGCTCACCTCCGGATCACCGTACGCGCCGTACGTGGACGCCACCCTGTGGCCTCTGGCCAATCTCTCCTCCATATCCCAGGCCTCCGGCATCAAGACCTTCAGCATGGCCTTCATCACGTCGTATCAGGGGACCCAGTGCAATGCCGCGTGGGGTGGCTATTACCCGGTCTCGGGCGGGACCGAGGACTCCAACATCTCCAACTTTCTCTCCACGGGCGGGAGCCTGATCATCTCCTTCGGCGGAGAGGCGGGGACCAACCTTGCTGAAACCTGCTCCAGCGCCTCGGCCCTCGAGCAGCAGTACCAGGCGGTGGTCGACCGGTATCACGTCTACAGCCTCGACTTCGACGTGGAGGGCGCGGCCCTCAACAACACCGCCAGCATCAACCTCCGCAACCAGGCCCTTGCCATGCTGGTCGCCAACGAGGCGGCGCTTGGGCACCAGCTGACCATCTCGTATACGCTCCCGGTGCTCCCCACCGGACTGCTGTCCAACTCCCTCTACCTGCTCAATTCGGCCATCAAGTACCAGGTGCCGGTGTCCCTGGTGAACATCATGACCATGGATTACGGTGACGGTGCGGCTCCTTCCCCCTCGGGCCAGATGGGCACCTACGCCATCGACGCGCTCAAGGCCACCCACTCCCAGCTCGCCACGCTCTACCCATCCAGGAGCTCCTCGCAGCTCTGGGCCATGGAGGGCGCGACCCCGATGATCGGCCAGAACGACATCTCCGATGAGGTCTTCCAGCTCACCGACGCCTCGCAGCTCACCACCTTTGCCGAGAGCGTGGGTCTGGGGAGGCTCGCCTCCTGGTCCGCCAATAGGGATTTCCAGTGCTCCACCAATATGGGCACGACCGTCTCCAATACCTGCAGCGGAGTGACCGAGCCCAGCTACGGCTTTGCCGGCATCTTCATGGGCGCTTCCACCGGCTCGACCACCTCCACCACCTCGACGACTGCATCGGCGACCTCCACTTCGAGCACCACGACCACCACTGCGCCGGTCTCGACCTCCTCCTCCGGCGTCGC
>JAKAEN010000320.1 GCA_021818355.1 Actinomycetes bacterium
CATTTCCTCCCTCTCAACCTTGGGCGGAGGCGCCGGAGCCAAGATAGTGCTCCAGTATCACCGCGGCGGCCGCCGAGTCGATCCGTGCCCGGGCTCCACGCCCTCGAACACCGGCTTCCGCCAACGCCCTGGCGGCCTCGCGGCTGGTAAGCCGCTCGTCCACCATGACCAGGCGCACCGACAGCGCTTCGGCGATCCTGGCCGCCAGTGGCCTCACCCAGAGCGCGCTCGGCCCGGCGCTGCCATCCAGAGAGACCGGGTCGCCGACAACCAGCACCTCCGGCTCGTATTGGGCGACGTAAGCGGCCAGGCGCGCGACCTCGTCCTCGAGGCGGCCCGCGACCTTGTATGCGTCGACCGGAATCGCAACCCCGATCGAGTCGTTGCCGACAGCAACGCCGACGCGTCGTTTGCCGAGGTCAAGTGCCACGATCTTCAACGCTCGCAGTGAACCTTTCGAGTCGCGGTCAGCGCTCGGCGAGACTGGACCGAACCAGCGCCAGCGCCTCGTCGATGGCCTCGACGTTCTTGCCGCCCGACTGCGCGAAGTCGGGGCTACGGCCAACGCCTCCGCCGAGCAGCCTGGCCGCATCGGCGACCAGCGCGGAGACGTCCAGCTGCCGCTGGTGTCCTCTCGCCGCCACCAGCGCGGCGCGACCTCCATCGACCGCCGAGGCCAGCACGACAACCTCTATGCCGGGAGTGGACTTGAGCACGGACGCCAACTCCTTCAGCATCGCCGGCGCCACGCCGTCGATGCGCTCCACTATGGCTCCGTCGGTGGCCGAGTTGGCCAGTGTCTTGGCAAGGGAGGCGACCCGCTCTGCCTCGAGTTCCCGCACACTCTCCGTCAGCTCGCGCTCCTTGGCGCGCATGGCCTCGATCCTTGTGCCCACCTCCGCCTCGGCCACTCCCAGTCCACGTGCGATGCCCGCAAGCTGGTCGGAGCGAGCGAAGAGGTGCTCGAGGGCCGCCTGGCCGGTCAGGGCCTCGATGCGGCGGGTATTGGCTCCGATCGAGCCCTCCGAGACGACGACGAAGAGGCCGATGTCGCCGAGGGCGTGCACGTGGGTTCCCCCGCAGAACTCCAGCGAGTTCTCGCCGGCCTTGACCACCCTCACTTTGTCGCCGTATTTGTCACCGAAGAAGGCGATCGCGCCCATGCCTTCGGCCTCTGCCTTGGAGGCTTCCACCGTAACTACCGTCTGGTCCGCGAAGATGGCTGCGTTCACCAGCTCTTCCACTCGGCGCAGCTCCTCGTGGGTGGTCTGGCCCCAATGAAAGAAGTCGAAACGGAGCCTGTCCGGCGCCACCAGCGAGCCCTGCTGCTTGACGTGGTCTCCGAGCACTGCCCGCAAGGCCCAGTGCGCAAGGTGGGTGGCGGTGTGATTGCGCCTTATTCGCGCGCGTCGCCCGGCGTCCACGCTCGCCTTGACCAGCTGGCCGACGGTGAAGGAACCGCTTTGGAAGCGGACCCGGTGCCGGATGAGCGCCCCCACCGCGTAATTGGTGTCCAGCACCTCCGCGACGCCCTCATCCCCGGAGATGGTGCCGGTGTCACCCACCTGCCCCCCTTGCTCGGCGTAGAAGGGGGTGCGGTCGAGGAAGACCTCGTAGGTCCCGGGCTGGCCGGAAAGCTCGAAGACGCCGATCACCCTGGCGGTGTCCTCCGTCGTCTCGTACCCGGAGAAGTCGGTCGGACCGAACTGTTCGGCGAGCTCCCGGTAGGCCTCGGTCAGCTCGGCTTCTACGCCCTTCTCCTTGAAGTCGGCCCGGGCGCGGGCGCGTTGCTCCGCCATGGCGGCGTGGAATCCCTCCATGTCCACGGCTACGCCACGAGCGGCCGCGATCTCTTCGGTCAGCTCGATCGGGAAGCCGTAGGTGTCGTGCAGACGGAAAGCCGCCGCGCCACTGATGGTGCCCCCTTCGGCGATCTCGGCGTCGAGCTGGTTGGACCCGGCACGAAGGGTGCGCGCGAAGCGTTCCTCCTCGCGGGTGATGACCATACGGATGAAATCCTGCTGCTTGCGCAACTCGGGGTATGCCTCACCCATCGTCGCCACGACCTTGTCCACCATCGCCCCAAGGATGTTCTCGTTGTGGCGGATGCGCCAGCCCCTGAGCGCGGCACGCCGGATGATGCGCCGGAGCACGTATCCGCGCCCCTCGTTGGAGGGCAGGACACCGTCGGCGACCAGGAAGGTCATGGAACGGGCGTGGTCAGCCATGATCCGCAGGGAGACGTCGGTCTCGTAATCCTCGCCGTAAGTGGCGCCGGTCAGCTCGATGGCCAGGTCCAGCATGGGACGCAGGAGGTCGGTCTCGTACACGGAGCCCTTGCCCTGCAGCACCGGCAGGATGCGCTCGAGGCCGGCCCCGGTGTCGATGCAGGGCTTGGGAAGCGGGTGCAACTCCCCGTCCTCGCTGCGGTCGTACTGCATGAAAACCAGGTTCCAGATCTCCAGGTAGCGCTCGTCCGAGCCGAAGGCCGGACCGCCTTCCTGGCCGTACTCCTCGCCTTTGTCGAAGTAGATCTCCGAGCAGGGGCCGCAAGGGCCGGTATCGGCCATC
>JAKAEN010000066.1 GCA_021818355.1 Actinomycetes bacterium
CGGGGCCAGGTTGGTCTTCGGTGGCGGTCCCAACCAGGAGCTCGGCGGGCTCTACTACCACCCCACGCTCTTCGTGGACGCGGATCCGCGCTCGGAGATCGCCCGCGAGGAGGTCTTCGGCCCGGTGCTGGTCGCCTTCAGGTTCGAGACCGAGGCCGAAGCCGTTGCCATGGCCAATGACACCGAATTCGGGCTGGCCGCCATGGTCTTCACCTCCGATCCCGAGCGCGCCGAGCGGGTGAGTTCGGAGGTGGTCGCGGGCACCGTGTGGAACAACTGCTTCTATGTGCGCGATCTGCGCGCCCCCTTCGGCGGCTCCAAGCAGAGCGGGATCGGGCGCGAGGGCGGAGCCTGGTCCTTCGACTTCTTCTGCGACCTGAAGAACTCGGTCTTTTCCCCGAACGGATGGAGGGGCTAGATGGGCGAGATCGTGGGCGCGGGACTTCTCGCGCATGTGCCGACCATCGTTCTTCCCGAGGATGTCCGGCGCAGCCTCAACAACGGGGAGGACTTCACCCTCGTGGAGGGCCTCGAGCGCCTGCGCCGCGAGGTCTTCGAGGCCCTGGACTACGACACCGTCGTCGTCTTCGACTCCCACTGGGCGACAACGGTCGAGTTCGTGGTCACCGCACACGAGAGGCGCTCCGGGCAATACACCTCGGAAGAGCTGCCGCGCGGAATGAGCGGGCGCCCCTACGACTTTGCCGGGGATCCCGAGCTGGCCCGGGCCATCGCCTCCCACGCCGAGGAGGTGGGCACCTGGATCACCCCCATCGACGACCCCTATTTGCCGATACATTACGCCACCACCAACCTCTGGGAGTTCCTGGGACAGGGGTTCGACGACAAGCGCTGGGTCTCGGTCGGTGTGTGCCAGACGGCCACCACCGAGGACTTCCTGCGCATGGGGCGGGCGGTGGCCCGTGGGATAGCGGATGTGGATCGCAAGGTGGTGCTGATCGCCTCCGGGGCGCTCTCCCACACCTTCTGGCCCCTGCAGGAGCTGCGCAAGCACGAGGCGGCCGGGACCGAGCACATATTCACCCCCGAGGCACTGGCTGCCGATATGGAGCGCATCGCCTGGTTCAAGGAGGGCGACCACGCCAAGGTGCTGGCCGGGATGGATGACTTCTATCGCTACAAGCCCGAGGCGCGCTTCGGTCATTACCTGATGATGATCGGGGCCCTTGGCGAGAGCGCCGTGGTCGCGCCGGGCCGGCTCTATGGGGAGTACGAGAACAGCGTGGGCACCGGCCAGGCACACATCTGGTTTGACCGCCCGCGGACGGGATGGACCGGAGAGGAGAAGGCGTGACCGAGATCCGCAGGATCCTTCTGGACGGCGCCGTGGTGACGGTGCTTCGCGATCGGGACGAGTTGTTGGCGGGAGACGGCAGGCGGATTGCGGCCGACTCGGCGCTCCACCTTTGCCCGGTGGTCCCCACCAAGGTCATCGCGGTCCACCTGAACTACCGGAGCCGGGTCGACGAATTCCAGGTTCGGCTGCCATCCGCGCCCACCTACTTCCAGAAGCCACTCTCCTCGCTCAACTCCCACGGTGGAGCGGTGGTGCGGCCCAGCGGGTGCAAGTGGCTGAACTACGAGGGCGAAATCGGCATCGTCATCGGCCGCAGCTGCCGCAACGTCGGCATCGAGGATGCCGGGGCTTACATCGCCGGCTACACCGTCGCCAACGACTACGGCCTGCACGACTTTCGCGATACGGACGCCGGCTCCATGCTCAGGGTGAAGGGCTCCGACACCCTCTGCCCGCTGGGTCCCGGCCTGGTGGAGGGATGGGACTTCCACGACAAGGCCATCGAGACCCGCGTCAACGGCCGGGTCGTGCAATCGGGCAACACCAAGGAGATGATGTGGGACATGCATTACCTGGTGTCGGATCTTGCCCGCAACATAACCCTCGAACCGGGGGACGTGATCCTCTCCGGCACCCCCGCCAACTCCCGCCCGGTCGAACCGGGGGACGTGGTGGAGGTCGAGGTGGAGGGGCTCGGCTGCCTCCGCAATCACATCGTTGAAGGGCCCAAGCCCGTCAACCCAGGCTTCGGGGCCCAGCCCACCGAGTCCGAGGAGGTCGTCTCCACGGCGCTCGGCGGCGATTGGGAGTTCCGGGGAATCCGCCCGCCCAGGCGGGACTGAGAAAACCGAAAAGAAGAACAGGGAAGGTTCCAGTTGAAAGTAATCGTCGATCTCAACAAGTGCAACGACCACGGCCAGTGCGTCTACTCGGCGCCCGAGGTCTTTTCGCTGAACGGCCGGGGCGAGCTGAGTTTCCGGGACGAGGCCAAGGACCTGTACGTCTCGGACGAGCTCGACGAGTCGCTCCGCGACGCGCTCGAGGAGGCGGCCGACATCTGCCCGATGCAGGCTATCGAGATCGAGGGATAAGGCGTTGTCAGGCGTCGTTGTGGTGGGTGCGTCGCTCGCCGGTCTGCGCGCGGCCGACGCTTTGGCCCGCTCGGGATACTCCGGTGGGGTCACCTTGATAGGCGACGAACCCCACCAGCCCTACAATCGGCCCCCGCTCTCCAAGGAGGCGCTCCTGGAGGAGCAGGAATTCGACGCCATACGGCTGCGCTCATCCGCCAAGCCGGGCGCGGTCTCGCTGCTGACCGGCGTTGGCGCCGTCTCGGCCGACCTCGGCCGTGGACTTCTATTCCTCTCCGACGGGCGCGAACTCGCCTTCGAGGGCCTGGTTGCCGCAACCGGTCTGCGCCCGCGCGCGCTGGGGATTCCCAAGCCCTCCGGAGGCGTCGTCGTGCTGAGAACCTACGAGGATCTGCTTCGCCTGCGAGCCGAGCTTGCCGGCGTCCGGGACGTGGCCATCATCGGCGCGGGCTTCATCGGATGCGAACTCGCCGCCAGCCTTACTCAGCTGGGCTACCGGGTCTCGGTGATCGCCCCTGAGGACGTGCCCATGCTCCGGCCTCTGGGGGAGGAGCTGGGAGGCGCCCTGATGCGCCATCATCTCCAGGCGGGGGTTGGCTTCGGACTCTCGCGGCTGCCGGTCGCCGTCGAAGGCGGCGAGCGCCCCGAACGGGTCGTCTGCAACGACGGGAGCAGCTTCGACGCCCAACTCGTGATCGAGGCGGTGGGATCCTCGGCCAACGTGGAATGGCTCGAAGGCAACGGCCTCGACCTCTCCGACGGCGTTCTCTGCGACGAGAGGCTCCGCTTCGGCGGGGACGGCCGCTTTCTGGCGGCGGGTGACGTGGCGCGCTTTCCCAATCTCGCCTTCGACTCCATTCCTCGGAGGGTGGAGCACTGGGAGATGGCCGTCGACACGGGGCGTTACGCCGGCAAGGCGCTCGGCCGCCTCCTGACCTCGGGCGAGGAGAGCCCGGCCTTCACGCCGATGCCGGCGTTCTGGTCGGATCAGTTCGAGCTGCGCATCCAGTCCTTCGGAATGCCGGGTCTGGTCACCGATCCCGGGCAGATCCGCGTTCTCGAGGGCGACCTCGATGGCGAGGTGGTCGTCGGGTACCACCGCGAGGACACCCTGGTCGGGGTGGTCCTGGTCGGATTCCCGCAGAATCACATGAAGTACCGCACGGCGGTTTCCGAGAGCCTCGCCGCCGGAGTGGCCCCCGCTTAGGCCGCGCCGCTGGCCAGACCAGGAGCGCTTAGCCGTGCGAGCGCCCGGTTCAGCTCAAGCACGTTTACATAGGGCGAGCCGAGGAAGCCCAACTGGCGCCCGTGCACCTGCGAGGCGACCAGGTTCTCGAGCGAGCGGACCGAGAGGCCGCGAGCCTTGGCGACCATGGGCACCTGGGCGTATGCCGCTGCCGGGGATATGTCGGGGTCGACGCCGGAGCCCGAGGTGGTGACCAGGTCGTTGGTGGGGCTGACCCCCTGGCTGTGCCAGTATGCGATCTGCGATTTCACCTGGGCCACGAGTGCGGCCGAGCGCGGGCCGAGGTTGGAGCCGCCGGTGGCCATCGGCTGGTTGGAGTCGGGGCGGGTGTGGAAGAAGCCCGGACCGGTGAAGGTCTGGCCGATCAACACCGAGCCGCCGGCTCCGATCGAACCGTTTGCCTGGTATCCGAAGAGGCCCTGGGCCAGCGCCGTCTCGGCCAGTGGATAGGCGAGGCCGCATACCACCAGGAACAACAGGGCGAGAACCACGCCTCGGCGCAGCTGCCTGAGCACCATCAGTGCACCCCCATCAGAGCGAGAAGAAGATCGATTGCCTTGATCCCCACGAAGGGGAGCGCCAGGCCACCCAGCCCGTAGACGAGCACGTTGCGCCTGAGCACGGCGGTCGCGCTGGCGGCACGGAACTTCACGCCCCGCAATGCCAGTGGCACCAGGGCGATGATGATCAGGGCGTTGAATATGACCGCCGAGAGAATGGCGGTGTTGGGGCTGCTCAAGCCCATGATGTTGAGCACCTTGAGCCCCGGGAAGGCCGCCTGGAAGATGGCCGGGATGATTGCGAAGTATTTGGCCACATCGTTGGCGATGGAGAAGGTGGTGAGCGCTCCGCGGGTGATGAGCAGCTGCTTGCCGATCTCGACGATGTCGATGAGCTTGGCCGGATTGGAGTCGAGGTCGACCATGTTGCCGGCCTCCTTTGCGGCGTTGGTGCCGGTGTTCATCGCCACCCCTACGTCGGCCTGGGCCAGCGCGGGAGCGTCGTTGGTCCCGTCGCCGGTCATCGCGACCAGCTTCCCTTTGGCCTGCTCGGCGCGGATCAGCTCCATCTTGGTCTCCGGGGTGGCCTCGGCAAGGAAGTCGTCGACGCCTGCGTCCGCCGCGATCGCCGCCGCCGTCAGTGGGTTGTCACCGGTGATCATCACGGTGCGGATTCCCATGCGGCGAAGAGTCGCGAAGCGCTCGGCGATGCCGTCCTTGACCACGTCACGCAGCTCGATCACACCGAGCACCCGAGATCCTTCGGAGACCGCGAGCGGGGTGGAGCCGGCGCGCGAAACGGCGTCGACGCGGTCCTGCAACTCCTTCGGGAATGTGCCGCCCTGGCTCTCCACCCAGGCCTTCACGGCGGCCGAAGCCCCCTTGCGGATCACCCGGCCCGCGACATCCACGCCGGACATCCGCGTGGCGGCGGAGAAGGGGACGAACTGGTAGTCGGGCCCCATGGTCCTCTCGCGCAGGTTGAAGCGCTGTTTGGCCAGGACGACGATCGAGCGCCCTTCGGGCGTCTCATCAGCCAGGGAGGCGAGTTGGGCGGCGTCGGCAAGCTCGCTCTCCTCGACCCCGGTTGCGGGGTAGAAGGCAGAGGCCATGCGGTCGCCGAGCGTGATGGTGCCGGTCTTGTCGATGAGCAGCGTCTGCACGTCGCCGGCCGCTTCCACGGCTCGGCCGCTCATGGCCAGGACGTTCCGCTGCACCAGCCGGTCCATGCCGGCGATGCCGATGGCCGAGAGAAGCGCTCCGATGGTAGTGGGGATCAGGCAGACCAGCAGCGCCACAGCCACCACGATCGGCACCTTCGCGCCGAGGTAGGCGCCGAAGGGCTCCAGCGACACCACCACGGGAATGAAGACGATTGTGAGCGCGGCCAGGAGGATGGCGAGAGCGATCTCGTTGGGTGTCTTCTGGCGGTTGGTGCCCTCCACCAGCTTGATCATCCGATCGAGGAAGGTCTTTCCGGGCTCGGCGGTGATGCGGACCACGATCCGGTCCGAGAGCACCATGGTTCCTCCGGTGACCGCCGAGCGGTCGCCACCGGATTCGCGGATGACCGGGGCGGACTCGCCGGTGATCGCGGACTCGTCGATCGAGGCCACGCCTTCGATGATCTCTCCGTCAGAGGGGATGGCGTCGCCGGCCTCGCAGACGACGATGTCTCCCACCTGCAGGGATGCCGCAGAAACCAGCTCCTCGGTGCCGTCTTCGCGCAGCTTGCGGGCGCCGGTCTCGGTGCGCATGGTCCGAAGTGTGTCCGCCTGCGCCTTGCCGCGGCCCTCGGCCATGGCCTCGGCGAAGTTGGCGAAGAGCACCGTCAGGAGCAGCCAGATGGTGATGGCCAGGCCGAATCCGCTGCGGTTTGCCACCGTGTCGATGGCCGTGACCACGGTGCCCACCAGGACCACGAACATCACCGGGTTCTTCGCCTGAATGCGCGGGTCGAGCTTGGTGACCGAGGCGCGAAGCGCATCGGTGACGATCTGCCGGTCGAAGGCCGCTACCCGGCGCCTCTTGGGCTTTGCCTGGGTGACGGGGGGTGCGGTGGTTGTCATGGCCAGATCCTCCCGGCTGCGAGTTGCTCCGCGATCGGCCCCAGGGCCAGCGCGGGGAAGAAGGTGAGGCCTCCGACGATGAGGAGCACCCCCGTCAGGAGGACCCCGAAGATGGGGCTGTCGGTGCGGAAGGTCCCCTCGCCTTCGGGCACCGGGGTCTTGCCGGCCAGCGATCCCGCCAGCGCCAGCGTCGGGAGAATCACCCCGAACCGGCCGAGCAGCATGGCGATGCCGCCGGCGATGTTGTAAAGGTCGGTGTTGCCGGAGAGGCCCGCGAAGGCCGAGCCGTTGTTGTTGCCCTGGGAGGTGAAGGCGTAGAGGATCTCGCTGAAGCCGTGTGGCCCGGCGTTGAGCGGCCCGGCCCGGCCCGCGGAGGTCTCGACGGCGATGGCGGTAAGAACCAGCACGGTGATCGGCATCACCAGGATCCCGATGGTGGCGAGCTGGACCTCCTTGGCCTGGATCTTCTTGCCCAGGTACTCCGGTGTTCGCCCCACCATCAACCCGCCGATGAAGACCGCGAGGACGGCGAAGAGAAGGATCGTGTAGAGGCCGCTGCCCACGCCACCCGGGGAGACCTCACCCAGCATCATCCCCGAGAGCATCCCAAGGCCGCCCAGCGGCGTGTAGGAGTCGGCGGCGGAGTCGACGCTCCCGGTCGAGGTCTGGGTGGAGGTCACGTCGTAGAGTGCGGAGTCGAAGGTGCCGAAGCGCGTCTCCTTGCCCACCAGGTTCCCGCTCGCCTGGGCGGTTATCCCGGCGTGCCGGACCGCGGCGTTGCCCCGGCTCTCCGAGACCGCGGTGAAGGCAAGGGTGCCTGCGAAGATCACCGTCATCACCGCGAGGATGGCCACCCCCTGGCGCATGCTCCCCACCATCTTCCCGAAGGTTCGGGTGAGGGCGACCGGGATGATAAGGATCAGGACTACCGAGAGGAAGTTGGTGACCGGGGTGGGGTTCTCGAAGGGGTGCGCCCCGTTGGCGTTGAAGAAGCCGCCTCCATTCGTTCCCAGCTGCTTGATGGCCTCCTGGGACGCCACCGGTCCACGGGGTATGGTCTGGCGGACGCCGTTCAGGGCATCGGTTATGTGGGCCGGGCCGGCCAGGGTCTGGACCGCCCCTTGGGCGACGAAGACGACCGCCGCGACCGCGGCGATGGGCAGCAGGACGTAGAGCGTCCCGCGCACCACGTCGACCCAGAAGTTGCCGATGGTCTCCCGCTTGCGCGCCGCGAGTCCGCGCACCAGCGCGATCGCGACCGCCATGCCGACCGCGGCGGAGGCGAACATCTGCACCGCCAGCGCCGCCATCTGCGTGAAGTAGCTCATGGTGGTCTCGCCGGCGTAGTTCTGCCAGTTGGTGTTGGTCACGAAGGAGACGGCGGTGTTGAACGCCAGGGCCGGAGTGACGCCGGGAAGGTGCTGCGGGTTGAGCGGGAGGAAGCCCTGCAAGCGCTGGATCGCGTAGGTGAAGAATATCGCCACCAGGGAAAAGGCCAGCAGCGAGACCGCGTAGGTCTTCCAGTCCTGTTCGGCTGTTGGGTCCACGCCGAGCGCGCGGAGTGCGAGCCGCTCGACGGGCGCGAGCCACCGGACTCTGCCGCCGTACACCGCGGCCAGGTAGTCGCCGAGGAATCGCCACGCGACTGCGAGGATGATGACCAGGACGGCGATGGTGATGGCGGCCTGCATCAGAACTTCTCCGGCTTGATGAGCGCGAGTCCGAGATAGGCCATCATGAGGATGGAGAGCGCGACGAGCGCCACGTCGGTGAGGTTCATAGCCGTTCCAGGAGCCGTACCAGACCCAGGCCGAGCAGCCCGAAGGCTGCGATACCGAGGATTGCCAAGATGTCTGCCATGGCTTCGAAGCTACGGCAGGGCACGTCAACCGGAAATTAACGTATGTGCGGTCCTCGTCAACAATTCGTTAACGAAACCCGCCTCCGGTCAGCTCTCGGCTCCGCCGATCTGGTCGGTTCCGGCCCCACTCTCGCGACGTGCAATGACGTGCACGTCGATGCCGGCCACCCCGGCGTCGCGCATCAGTTTGCCGAGCACCGAGCCTCCCCGGAGCTCCTTCCAGCGGCTGCGGCGCGAGGAGCCGACCACGATCTGGGTAACGCGCGCCCGCTTGGCGAAGGCGACGATGGTCGCGGCGACGTCGGGGCCGGTGAGCTCCTCCCAGCGCGCGCCGACCGCGCCGGCGAGCTCCCTGATCTCGGCCATCTCCTCGTCGGACGCGCTGAATCCGGCCTCGTCGGTGATGGCGTGCACCGCCCAAAGCTCCGCCTTCGCGCGCCGAGCCATTCGGGCGGCGCGATGCATGACCTGCTGCCAACCGGGGGCAGGCGTGACCGCGACCATGATCCGCTCCGTCGTCTCCCATCTTCCCGACGCCCCCAGCCGCTCGAGATAGGTGATCATCTCCTCCTCGGTCTCGTCCGCCACGAAGCGCAGCGTCAGTTCGCGCAGAGCGGTGAGGTTCTCGGTGCGGAAGAAGTTGGTGAGCGCCTCCGCCACCCGGTTGGCGGGGTAGACGTTTCCGTGCAGCAGGCGCCTGCGGAGCTGTTCCGGGGAGGAGTCCACCAGCTCCACCTGGTCGGCACGGCGCACCACCCAGTCCGGCACCCGTTCGGCGACCTTGGCCGATGTCATCTCCTCGACCGCGTCGGCCAAGGACTCGATGTGCTGGATGTTGACGGTGGTGATGACGCTGATGCCCGCCTCCAGGATCTGAAGGACGTCCTGCCAGCGTTTCTCGTGGTGGCCGGGCGCGGGGATGTTGGTATGGGCCAGTTCGTCCACCAGCACCACCTCGGGCTTGCGGGCCACGATCGCCTCGGTGTCCATCTCCGTAAAGACCGTGCCCCGGTAGTCGACCTTGCGCCTGGGGACCACCTCGAGCCCGTCGAGCTTGGAGGCCGTGTAGGGGCGCCCGTGCGTCTCGACCAGTCCGACGACCACGTCGGCGCCCCGCTCCTTGCGCCGCAGCCCTTCGTCGAGCATGGCAACGGTTTTCCCGACTCCGGCGGCAGGGCCCAGGTAAATGCGGAAGCGGCCCGCACGCTCCACCAGTGAGGCGGCGTCGCCCGGGGAGGGGGTCGAGGGCATCATGGCATGGATGATAGCGCTTGGCATAGACCGAGCGCGACGCACAACGGGCTGGGCACGTGGCGCATCCCACGCCTGGCCTTGGGCCGGTAAAGGCTCCAGGCTCCAAGGCCGAGGTGCATCCCATCCTTGGGGCAATCCGACCACGACCTTAAGGGGTGGGCAGGTGGTTGGGGTTGGAGGTCATGTAACCGGGACATCGTCGATGCCAGCCGGGAGTAGTCCCCATCGGGATTGCCGCCTCCAAGCCCATCATTAAGCGCCCCGGGACGGTCCTATAGATGTCAAGCCGCTCTTTGGCCAAGGTGAACGTCGCGGCGATGCCCTGTCCTCGGGATGCCAGAGCTGCGGAAAGTCGGCGGAAGGCTTCGTCCATGCCGGTCTCACCGGTCAACTGCAAAGAGCGGACCGGCTGCGCCCGCTCCGCGACGGCCGGCCCCTTCAGGAGGGCATGGGCCGCGTCTCCGGTGAGGATCATGCCGCCGGGCAACAGCGCCTGAACGATGATGAGGGCGTAACAGAAGCGCATGAATTCGAGGGATATGGGGAGGTGCCAAGCCTCCACTGACAGACGGAGGTCGAATTCGACGGCATCAGCGGGCGGGTCGTAGGCGGGCGCTTCGCTCAAGGCAGCATTTCTCTCCGGGAAAGGCGGCGGCTTGGCCGGCCGCGCTCGTTTGGCTCAAGGGGTTTGCCTGGCCGCAAAGAATGACGCGCCCGGGATGGGGGGTTCTCGGGCCGGCCTGTCAGTGATCCCCGGGGACCGCAACCACAAGAGGAGGCGGGTCCGCGTTCATAACAACCACGTTTCGTCCGCTTGCGGAATAAGCGCTAACCTCTCTTCCGCTCCTCAATTGGCCATTACGAACCCAAAGCCGCATCAGGCCCCCTATCTAGGGCGCGGCGTCGAAATGCGACCGGAGGTAAGCGGCCGATCGCGGCGGTATCTTTTCCTCTGGATAGAAGTGGTCGAAGACCGCCTCCGCCTCGTTAATGTTTGCGATCCCAATTGCGTCCAGGAGCAGCTCGACGTCCTGTAGATCGCGCCTACCGCGTCCAGCCAGCAGCTTCATCGCCAGCAGCAGCCTTGGCTGCGCGACCAGGATGGTTACCCCGGCCTCGTCCTCCATGACATCCCAGTCCTCCTCGTCGTCGCGGTGGCTGACGAACGCCTTCACCCCGTCGATTAGCCAATCAGCGGCCCAACCCCGCCTCTCACCAACGCGACGCACCACTTCGGCGAAGTCGGGGCTTGGTGGATACACCAGTGCGTCGATATCGCGCGTTAGCGCCTCCCGGCCAACACGAAGTGATACTGCGGCACCGCCAACCACCCGAATACGTGCTGTTAGGCCATCGTCGCGGAGCTCGATTGCCAGCTCGCGCAGAGCTTCACGCACATCACCGGGCGAGAGTAGCACCGCTAAACGCTCGCCAGCTCAGACGCCGCCAGAAGCACGCCGTGGCGCGCGAAGGCGGGCGGCACCTCGCCGTCTTCGAGACCGGGAGTGGCCACCCAAGGCTCCGGCAAGCTGCGAGTTGCGTCGTTGACCCAGGCGGGAATGGGCAAACCGTCGCGCTCCAGGTGGTACTCGACCACAGCGGCAACCGCGGCGTCGAAACGCGTGTCGCCACAGGGCGGCGGCGGAGCGACGCACAACGCCACGCGCAGATCGCGAGCTGCGGATGAGAGATCGTCGCTCAGGCCAATTAGCGCCCTGAATGCGACTGCTTCGCTTCGTCGCGCAGAGCGTAGCTCCTGGTAGATCTCTTCGGCCCAATCGGCGGCCGCGTGTGCCGTTGTCGGCAGCGCGAAGAGACGGTACCCCGCCGCGGCGACGACACGCTCCAGGGTCGATCCGCGAGTATCGTGCTCAGCGGTCTCGATGGCGGCCAACGCCGGCTGGGTGATCTTGGCGCGCGAGGCAAGTGCGCGCTGGGACAGCCCGCTCGCCCTTCTCACTTCACTTAGAACCCTTGCAGCCGTCATCTGGCACTCCTAGGCGATAGTACATTTACTATCATAGCCCCCGCCCGACGAGTTTGGGATGGCCGGAAGCTCTCGGCATTTCGAGTTCCTCGCTGGATCCGACGCCTCACCCCGCCGACACGCACCCAAAGCTGCACCAGGGACTGCCCAAGTAGGTGACGGTGACCGTGCCGGCGAGAGCTCCGTCTGGCCGGGGAGCGGCCTCGATGCTGCCGGCGATGCCACTCTTGCCCGCGGCCAAGGCGGAGGCGAACTCCTCGAGCGCCACAGCCGGTTGCCGCTCGGACGTGAACCACACATCGGGAACAAGGTCAGAACGATCGGCCGCTTTCGGTCCCGCGCGCGTCGCGGACGGTCACCCTCCCGAGGGCTTCGTAGCCGGCTTGGGGCGAGGCGGAGAGCGCGGCGGCGGGCGGGGGCGCCTGGGCGGCAAGGCCGGCGAGCAGAAC
>JAKAEN010000067.1 GCA_021818355.1 Actinomycetes bacterium
GCCGCCGGCAGCTAGTGCCCCGTTGTCGGCGCCGGCGCCGGCGGCTGTGCTTTCGGCGTGCACGACATCTACGTTGAGCAGCCTTTTTGGCCCCTGCAGGGGATCGGGCGAACTCCGCGAGGACCGGCCCCGGTTTAGGCTGGTTGGGCGGTCGGTACGGACCTATTGGCGCAGGATTGGAGTGCGGCTTTGGCGATCATCGGGGTAGGGCACGCAATCGTGGATCTCTTCGTCGAGGCCGACCACTCCTTCCTCGACGCGCTTTCTCTGGATCCCGGAACCATGGTCCTGGTGGAGACCTCCGAGACGGCGAGAATCCTCGAGCATCTGAGCGTGGTGAAGGCGACCTCGGGCGGATCGGCGGCGAACACCCTGGTCGGGGTGGCCTCGCTCGGCCGGGAGGCCTCCTTCATCGGCACGCTGGGAAGGGACGCCTTTGGCGAGACCTACGCCGCCGATCTGGCGGCTGCCGGCGTGAAGTTCGAACCCGTCCACTACGGGGAGGATGGCGAGAGGACCGGCCATTGCGTCGTTGTGGTAACCCCCGGGGGGCAGCGTACGATGCTCACCCACCTCGGCGCCTCCACCGGCGTGGCTCGTGCCATGGAGGCTCTGCTGGAAGAGCCGGCGCCTGGGATCGTCTATTTCGAAGGCTACGTTCTCGACTCCGCCGGAGCCGAGGCGGTCATGAATCGCATGCTCGCCAATCCGATGGAGGGCCGCCGGATCGCCTTCTCCCTTTCCGACCGAAATCTGGTCGAGCGGCGCAAGGCGGAGATCTACCAGATGCTCCACTCGGGCGGGGTGGGCCTGGTCCTCGGGAACGAAGGCGAGGCATGCGAGCTGACCGGCGCCGGCGACGCGGCGAGCGCGGTCGACCGATTGGCCGAGTTGGTGCCCCAGGGCGCGGTCACCTTGGGAGCCGAGGGCGCTCTCGTGTACTCCGGCTCGGAGAGGGTCGAGGTGCGGGCCTTCTCGACCGAGGTCGTGGACACAACCGGCGCCGGGGATCTCTTCGCGGCCGGCTACCTGGCGGCGGTGGAGAGCGGCGCCGATCTTCGGGCCAGTGGAGAACTCGGCTGCCTCTGTGCCGCCGAGGTCATCTCACACTTTGGCGCCCGGCCGGCGGTGCGCCTTGCCGAGCTGGCGGGCGGCCTGCTCGGCTAGTGCTGAAGGTAGCGGTCGGCCAGGCCGACCAGCGAGGATGCGAGCCAGCGGCCGAGCGGGTCGATGGCGGCCTTCAGGGCCAGCGGGTCGGCGAGCAGCTCCTCCGAGAGCATCAGTTCAGCTCGATAGGGCACCTCCAGGGCATGGTGGACATGTCCTAGCTGTGGCTCGTGGAAGCTCGAATGGAGCAGCCCCGCACGCTCGAAGGTGAGAACCTCCCCGACCGTCGCCTGCTCCGGAAAGAGTTCCAGCGCGCCATCGAAGTCGGGTGCGGCATCCAGCATCTGGAGCCGGAACGAGACACCCATTTCCACCCCGGGTGGGTCCTGGAGCGGCTGCCCCATCCACCAGGATCGGTATGCGCTCTGGCTGAAGGTCGACCAGGCGAAGGAGAGATCCGCGCGCACTCGCGGCGGCTCCGGCTCACCCGGAATCGTGTAGCTGGCCTCGTAATCGATGTCGCCGCCCCAGACGTCGATCAGCATTCGCTCATCGAGATCTGATTGTTCGAGCATCGAGTCCTCGACCGCTTCGCGGACCACAGAGACAAGCTCGAGGAGGACGTGATCTAGCATGTAGGGGTAAATCTAGCGGCGTAAGCAGGTGCCAGGCGTGTCTCGTGATTGGCTTTCCAGGAGGGTGATCGGCTACGCCCACCAGGGTGGCGCGCTCGAGGGGCCTTCATCGACCTTGTGGGCGATGTCCAGGGCTCTCGAAGCCGGCTTGGGCGGGCTGGAACTCGACCTGCACCGCACCCGCGACGGCGTGCTGGTGGTGATGCACGACGAGAGTGTCGACCGGACCTCCTCCGGGGAGGGGCTGGTCGCTCAGCTCACCTGGGAGGAGCTGAGCGAGCTCGACAACGCCTACTGGTTCGTTCCGGGAAGCGGCGAGGCAACCACGGTGGGGGCCGTGACCGAAAGCTACGCGTACAGGGGCCGCGCACCGGGCGACCGGGCATTCGGCATCGCGCGCTTTTCGGAGGTTCTGGAACTCTTCCCGAATGCGATCATCAACGTCGACATCAAGCAAGCCCCGCCCAATGCCGAGCCGTACGAGGCCCAGGTGGTCGAAGAGATCCTTGCCGCCGGTGCGCAGGATCGCGTGATGGTCGCATCCTTCAGAGACTCCTCGCTCTTCGCGGTGCGCAAGCTCAACGCCTCCATTGCCACCTCGGCCGGCCCGGGAGAGGTGAGCGAGTTCTACTTCGCTCTGGTCTCCAGCCCAGCCTCCGCGGTGGCCATGGCCAAGGCCCTGCCTTTTGTCGCCTTCCAGGTCCCTCGCTATTACGGGGAGATCGAACTCGCCACCGAGGAGTTCATGGAGGCAGCCCACCAGGCCGGCAAGGCCGTGCACGTCTGGACCGTCAATGACGAGCGCGAGATGAAGGCCCTTGTAAAGCGGGGAGCGGACGGCATAGTTTCGGACCGCCCCAGCGTGCTATCCAGCGTGCTGAAGGGGCTCGACTGCGCGTTCAGCCTTTCGTGATGGCGACGGCGGGCGTGTCCGCCGCCCAGCGGGGGAGCGGAGGCGGACCGGAATGAAGATCCTGGTTGCCATGTCCGGAGGTGTGGACTCCTCCGTGGCGGCGATGCTCTTGAAGGACGCCGGGCATGAAGTGGTCGGGGCGACCATGAAGCTATGGGGTGGCGTCAGCGACTCGGGCTGCTGCTCGGTATCCGACGTTGAGGACGCCCGCCGGGTGGCCTCCCGCATCGGTGTCGACCATCACATCTTCAACTTCACCGAGGAGTTCGAGGAGTCGGTGGTCGGCCATTACGTCGATGCCCATGCTCGCGGCCTGACGCCCAACCCCTGCATCGAGTGCAATCGCAAAGTCAAGTTCGACCTCTTCATCGATCGCGCGATCCGGCTCGGCTTCGACAAGGTGGCCACCGGCCATTATGCGCGCGTTGCCCAGGCGGGAGATGGCTGGCGGCTCATGCGCGGCATGGACGCCGCCAAGGATCAGTCCTACGTCCTATCCATGCTCTCCCAGGACCGCCTCGCACGCCTGATCCTGCCAATAGGAGAGTTCGAGAAGCCGAAAGTGCGCGAGATCGCCGCGGCCGCGGGCCTGGCCACGGCCGCCAAGGCCGACTCCCAGGATGTCTGCTTCATAGCGTCCACCACCTCCCGGGTGGAGTTCCTGTCGCGGCGAACCAGCCTGCACCCGGCGCGGCTGGTCGCCTCCGGCTCGCGCCGGGTGCTCGGGGAGCTTCCGGCAATCGAGGCGGTCACCATCGGACAGCGGCGCGGGCTCGGCAGTGCCGGGGACTCATCGCGCCGATACGTGGTCGAGGTGGACCGCGCGCGCGGGGAAGTCGTGCTGGGCAGCCTGGAGGAGACCCTGGTGCACGAAGTTCATTTCGGCGAGCCCGCCTTTACCGGCTCCCCCTTGCGCGCAGGGGATGCGATCGAGTGCCAGATCTCGGCACATGGACGTCCGGCACGAGCGGTGTACGAAGAAGGGCGGGCCGTCTTCGAATCTCCCCTCAAGAGAGTCGCCCCCGGGCAGACCATCGCGTTCTATCGTGGCGAAGAGGTACTTGGTGCGGCGATCGTCGCCTGAGGCCTCTGTACGCGAACCCAGAAGCAATCGGGAGGAATAGCATGCCGCCGGCGGATCCATCGCTCTCCCGACAAGAGGCGGCCCGGAGAATGTCGTACTTGGCCTCGCTGGTCAGGCAGTGGGACTTCGCCTACTACATCCTCGACGCACCCGAGGTCAGCGACTTCGACTATGACCAGGCCTATCGCGAGCTGGCCGAGCTGGAGCAGCGCTTCCCCGACCTGGTGGACGTGAATAGCCCGACGCGCAAGGTTTCGGGATTCGCGAGCGAGCTCTTCGCGTCGGTTGTGCATGCGGTGCCGATGCAGAGCCTCGACAACGTCTTCTCTCTCGACGAGCTCGATGCCTGGGCGCAGCGAACCGTACGCGGGCTTCGGGCCGCCGGGCTGACACTGGAGGCGGGCGCTTCCGAGATCGAGATGGCCTTCGAGCTCAAGATCGACGGGCTGGCCATGTCGATCACCTACGAGCACGGCGTTCTCACGCGTGCTGCCACCCGCGGAGATGGAGTGGTCGGGGAGGACGTGACGGCGAACGTCCTCACCGTCGAAGCGATCCCGCATCGGCTCCCCGGCGGCTCGCCGCCCGAGCTGCTCGAGGTTCGCGGCGAGATCTACATGCCGGTCTCGGTCTTCAACCGCCACAACGAGGCGGTCCTGCGCGCCGCCACCGAAGGCGAGGGCGACATCGCCGAGCACCGCGACAAGATCTTTGCCAACCCGCGCAACGCGGCGGCGGGCTCCTTGCGCCAGAAGGATCCCCGCGTGACCCGGAGCAGGCATCTATCCTTCTGGGCCTATCAGGTGGGTGAGGCCTCCACGGTCGAGTTCGACAGCCACCTGCACTCATTGGACTACTTGAACGGGCTGGGATTCCCTATTAACCCGAACATCGAGCGGGTGGTGGGAATCGAGGCCGTCGCCGCCAAGCTCGCCCACTGGATGGAGAACCGGCACAGCCTGGACTACGAGATCGATGGGGCGGTGGTCAAGCTCGACTCCTTCCGCGAACGGGAGATGCTCGGGTCCACCTCGCGCGCTCCGCGGTGGGCCATCGCCTACAAATTCCCTCCCGAGGAGCGCACCACTCTGCTGCGTGCCATCAAGGTCTCCATCGGCAAGACAGGGCGGGCCACCCCCTTTGCCGAGCTGACCCCGGTCGTCGTAGGCGGCTCGGAAGTCGGCCTGGCGACGTTGCACAACTTCGGCCAAGTGGCCCTGAAGGACCTGCGCGAGGGTGACACGGTGATAGTTCGCAAAGCCGGCGACGTCATCCCCGAGGTGGTCGGACCCGTGTTGAGCATGAGGCCGTCCGGACTCGAGGCCTGGGTGCCACCCGCCCAATGCCCGGTCTGCGGAGAGGCGCTCTATCGGGCTCCCGGTGAGGCGGACAGCTACTGCCCCAACTTTGAGTGCCCGGCCCAGGTGGTGCAGCGCATCGTTCACTTCGCCAGCCGAGGTGGAATGGACATAGAGGGCCTCGGGGAGTCAACGGTGCAGCGCTTCGTCGACGAGGGCCTGATCGCCTCCGCAGCGGACCTCTACTACCTCAGTGCCCAAGACCTGGTTGGCTTGGAGCGCTTTGGCGAGCGCAGCGTCCAGAACCTGCTCGCCGGGATCGACGAATCTCGCCGCCGGCCCTTGGCGCGGCTGCTCGCTTCGCTCACCATCCGCCACGTCGGCTCCGTTGCCGCCGACGCGCTCGCTTCCCGTTTCACCACGCTGCAAGCGCTTATGGCCGCGAGCGAGGAGGAGATAGCCGAAGTGGAGGGGATCGGCCCGACCATCGCCCGTGGGGTGGTGGCCTTCTTTCGCGACCCCAGGAATTTGGGCATGATCGAGCGTTTGCTGGCGGGCGGGGTGGCGCCCGCGGCCCCGGAGGTCCGCGGCGGCGGCGAGGACTACCTGAAGGGGCGAAGCATCGTGGTCACCGGAACCCTGGAGCACTTCAGCCGCGATGAGGCGGCGGAGGCCATCAGGGCCGCGGGGGGAAAATTCGCAACTTCCGTGAGCGCCAAGACCTTCGCCGTCGTGGTCGGCGCCGAACCCGGAGCGTCCAAGCTGAACCGGGCCGTATCGCTGGGTGTCCCTCGCATCGGCGAGGAGTCCTTCCTGCGCCTGCTGCAGGGGGACCTGGCCGTCGTCGATACCGGCGCCCTCGATTGACGCCGCCGCTCAGGGCGGGTAATCGGCTCGGAGCGGCCGATCTAGGATGGTGGGTATGGCACAGTGGAGGCGCTGTGGGCGCCTACCCCTACCGGGCTAGTGATTGCGGTTGAAGCGACTCAGTGAGCACCTCGGTGCAGTCCTGTCGGGCAGGTATGTGTTGGTCGACCTGGTTGGCCAAGGTGGCTCCGGCGTGGTCTACCTGGGGCGCGACCTTTCGCTGGGGCGCAAGGTCGCCGTCAAGCTTCTCCACGAGGGACTGAGCGCCGACACCGCCTTTATCCGCAGGTTTCACGCGGAAGCAAAGGCGGCCGCGTCACTCAATCACCCGAACATCGTCAAGGTGTTCGACTGGGGCGAAGCCGAGGGTTCGCCTTTCCTGGTCTTCGAGTTCCTTGCAGGGGGCACCCTGCGCAACTATCTCGACAGCGGCGAGCGCCTTAGCATCTCCCAGGCAGCCAAGATCACCGGCGACGTCGCGGGGGCCCTCGCCTACGCCCACGCTCGCGGCTACATCCACCGTGACATCAAGCCCTCCAACCTTCTCTTCGACGAGGAGGGGAGGATCCGGATCGCCGACTTCGGCATTGCCCGGGCGTTGTCGGAGGCGGCCTGGACCGAGCCGGTCGGCACGGTTCTGGGCACGGCCCGCTACGCCTCCCCGGAGCAGGCGATGGGCAATGCGGCCAATCAAGCCGCCGACATCTATTCCTTTGCCCTGGTGATGCTGGAGGCCGTGACCGGCGAGCTGCCATTCGTAGGCGATACCACGCTCGCCACCCTGGTGGCCCGCACCAAAGAGGACCTCGCCATCCCCGAGCGGCTGGGAGAGCTGGCCCCATTGCTGCGCGGTATGGGCAAGATGAAGGCCGATGACCGGTTGACCGCGGCGAAGATCGCAGAAGAGGCGGGCCTCATCCAGCGCGCCCTTCCGGTTCCCGAGCCGCTCAAGGTGGAGAAGTTCTCCCCCTCGGCCGCGGCCTCCGACCCCCCGACCCAGGTGGTGCGCCTGGCTCCGGCCGATGCCGGCGCGCCGGTCGCGAGCGAGCCGGCTGGTGGGTCCGCCACGGTCCCGGCCCTCTATGACCAGGACGACACCTTGAACGGGAAGGCGGACGTAGCCGCGGCGAAAGGCCGCTCCCTGGATGCGACCGCCCGGATGGATGCGGTTCCCCCGTCCGAGCCCGGCTCGACCGCGGATGAGCCGGCCAAGTCCAAACGCAAAGGACTGCTGGCCGGGCCGTGGCGCAAGCTCGGCTTGGCGCTTCTCGTCGCCATCGTCGTGGCGGGGTCGGGGTACTTCGCCGCTTGGCGCCTTGAGTCGGCGGCCGCACCCGACGTGGTTTTACGCACTCAGGCCGTGGCGGTTTCGATGATCAAGAAGGCAGGCTTCAGCCAGGGGTCCGTAAGGTGGGAGCATTCCCATACCGTTCCCGCCGGCGAGGTGGTCTCCCAATCCCCCACGGCGCGGTCATCCCTCTGGAAGGGTACCAAGATCTCCCTGGTCATCTCGCTCGGCCCTCCAGACGTGCGCGTTCCCAGCGTGGTGGGACAGGCCAAGGCGGCCGCACAGGCGGCTCTGTCCGCCGAGCATCTCGCATACACCGAGACCTCCGAGTACTCCGAGACCGTCAATCCCGGCGACGTGATCTCCCAGGCCATGGCGGGGAAGATGGTGCGACCGGGAACCGTGGTGGCCTTGGTGATATCCGAGGGCCCGGCTCCGCGCACAGTCCCGAATCTTGTGGGCGCCACCCAAGCGGCGGCCAGCTCCCAGCTGGCGGCGATCCAGCTGGGGGTGAAGGTGGTGCAGGCCTACTCCAACACGGTGAATTCAGGCGTGGTCATGTCCCAGAGCGTTACGCCGGGCGACAAGGTGGCCCGCGGAACCGTCATCACTCTCACTGTCTCACAGGGTCCCCATCTGGTGACGGTTCCAAACCTGCTGGGTTCGACACTTACCCAGGCCGAGGCGACGCTCAAGCAGATCGGCCTGTCCCTGGTCCTCTACTCCGGATCCAATCCGTCCGGGGACTCGCAGGTGACCGGGCAGCTGCCGGTGCCCGGGAAGGTAGTGCTCTACGGATCGCAGGTCATCGTCGCGACCCAGTGAAACGTCACCTCAGGCGGTGATCTCCTGGATCCGTTTGGCCACGTCGTCGGGGTTGAGCCCATCCGGGGAGACGGCCCCCTGCAGCGCCATCAGCTTGGTGAAGTCGCCGGTGATGCGTATGCGGCCGTTCATGAAAGCCGTCATGGCGGCCTGCACATCGAGGTTCACGAAGATGCTCTTGGCGGTCTCGTAGTCGATCCGCACGGTTATCTCGGCATTGTCGAGCTCGCCCAGTTCGATGTCCAGGAATCCTTGGGTGGTGTCGATGTAGGTCTTTAGCTCGCCTTCGCCAAATGGGATGTCCGTTACCACCTGGTTCATTCGAATCTCGAAGTCCGCCGCCGGCTTGCCGTGCTCGTCGGCGTAGGCCTGGCGCATCTCGCGCACCTTATCGATCCATTCCTGGGAGAGGAACTGGTACTTTTCCACCCGGCGACCTCCACTGCTCCTTAAAATTCTAGGCGCCGTCCGTGAAACCGTTCGATGTGCGAGGCGATCACGATCCTGCGCGAAAGCTGCACGCGGTGGTAGCGTGACCCTTCTAGCCAGTGGCCACGCGGCCGGAACGGGTGTGAGGTGGGAATGACCGATCTAGCGGGCTTTGATGCTCCTCGCAGGCACACGGGTGGGCCGGACAGCCGGAAGGTCCTGTTCATCCACGGCTTCACCGGAGCGCCTGCCACGATGGACCCTCAAATCGAGGCGGCCGCCGCGGCGGGCTACGACGTCTACGCCCCGCTCTTGCGCGGGCACGGGACATCTCTGGATGACATGGTGCCCACCCGATACGAGGACTACCTGGAGGACGCCCAGCGTGCTTTGGACGAGCTGGCCGGAGGCGACGCGCCGGTAACGGTGGTGGGGATTTCCATGGGCGGCACCCTGGCGGTGGATCTCGGCCTCTCCGATCCGCGAGTGGAGCGGATGGTCCTCATCAACCCGCTCGTGCTTCCGCCGGCCGAGGGTTATTTGGCGCTCTTGGACCAGCTCTTGGAGGCTGGCGTCGAGGTTGCGCCCGCTGTCGGTTCCGACATTGCCGACCCTGCGATCAAGGAGGCCTCCTACGACGGCGCACCGATCCGTGCCGCGCGCAGCCTTTTCCTGAACACGGCGCGGGTCGCTCCGCGCGTGAGCGAGCTGGCGATGCCGATTCTCCTCTTCAGCTCGCTGCAGGACCATGTCGTCCCGGCCGAATCTGGCGAATACCTGGCGGCCGAAGCCGGATCGGTCAAGCGCATCTTGCTCGAGCGTTCGTACCACGTCGCAACCCTCGACTACGACAAGGACTTGATCACGCGAGAGATGTTGGAGTTTCTCGCATCCTGAAGCGCAGGTCGGGCCGGGTTGCCTGCCATTTGGGCCCCATAGGCTGTAGGACATGTCTTCCGACCAGATCTCTCGAGACGAGACGCTCCATATCGCACACTTGGCCCGGCTGGCCATCACCGACGAAGAGGCCGAGCTGTACTCGCGCCAGCTCTCGGCGGTCCTGGCCCACGCACGCGACATAGGCGCGTTGGACATCGCGGGCGTGGAGCCGACCATGCACGCCGTGTCCATGCGCAATGTCATGCGCGAGGACGTGGTCACGGAATCCCTCGACCGCGAGGAGGTGCTCGGGTCCGCGCCGAGCTCCGAGGCAGGGATGTTCGTGGTTCCGCGCATCGTGGGGGAGGAGTGAGCGTGGCGATCGTGGACATGACCGCACTTGAGATGGCGGCGGCGGTTCGCAGCGGCGACCTCTCGGCTGCCGAGGTGGTCGAGGCGCACCTGGGCGAGATCTCGGCGCACGACCGCGAGGTCGGAGCCTTCCTCATCGTCCTGGAAGAAGAGGCGCGCCGCCGTGCACGGAGCATCGACGAGGCGATCGCCCGTGGCGAGGAGGTCGGCCCCCTTGCCGGCGTTCCCATTGCCGTCAAGGACAACATGGCCCTGCGAGGGGTCGAGACAACCTGCGCTTCGCGCATTCTGGAGGGCTGGCGCCCCCCGTACACGGCGACGGTCCTGCAGAGGGTCCAGGCCGCGGGGGCCATAATCATCGGCAAGACCAACCTCGACGAGTTCGCGATGGGCTCATCCACTGAGAACTCGGGTTTCTTCCCGACCCGCAACCCGGTCGACCTCTCCCGAGTGCCGGGCGGATCCTCGGGTGGAAGCGCCGCGGCCGTTGCGGCCAGGTTCGCTCCGCTGGCGCTCGGTTCCGATACCGGCGGTTCGATCCGCCAGCCTGCGTCGCTCTGCGGCGTGGTGGGCGCAAAGCCGACCTACGGCCTGGTGAGCAGGTACGGCCTTATCGCATTCGCCTCCTCTCTCGACCAGATCGGTCCCTTCGCCAGGAGCGTCGAGGACGCAGCCGCTTTGCTCTCGGTGATCGCATCGCACGATCCTATGGATTCGACATCGCTCGGTGCCGGCTTCGACGCCACCGGGCTTGGCGCAGGTGTCGAGGGGATGCGCATAGGTGTCGTCGAGGAGATGCTCGACGGAGTCTCCCCCGGGGTTGCCTCGGTTTTGGATGCGGCCATCTCGGCCTTGGAGGCCGCGGGGGCGACGGTGGAGAAGGTCTCGGTGCCGGCGGCCCGCTACGGCTTGTCCGCCTACTACCTGATAGCACCGGCGGAGGCATCTTCCAACCTGGCCCGCTTCGACGGGGTGCGCTACGGCCTGCGCGTCGAAGGCGAGGACATCACCGAGACCTACCTGCGCACGCGTGAGAAGGGTTTCGGCGCGGAGGTGAAGCGCCGGATAATGCTCGGCACCTACGCCTTGTCCGCCGGTTACTACGACGCCCTGTATGGGAAGGCTCAACAGGTGCGGACGCTCATCGCCAGGGACTTTGCCTCGGCTTACCAGCGCTTCGACGCGCTCATATCGCCAACCTCGCCCACGGTGGCATTTCGTTTCGGAGAGCGGTCCGATCCGCTTTCCATGTACATGTCCGACGTGTGCACCATACCCTCGAACCTGGCCGGGCATCCGGGCATGAGCGTTCCCTTCGGCCAGGCCGAAGAGGGAATGCCGGCCGGCATCCAGGTTCTTGCCCCCGCGCTCGGCGAGGGCGTGATGTTCAAGGTGGCGATGGCGCTCGAGGCTGCGGCCTCCAAGGCCGCCGTGCCTGAGTGGGGCAAGGCCGCCGGCGCCGGCGGCGCGGCGTAGTTGCGGGACGGGAACGGAAGAGGAATGCCTGATTTTTCGCTCGAGGACCAGTATCTGATAACTGTGGGGCTGGAAGTGCACTGCGAACTCCGCACCGCCACCAAGCTCTTCTGCGGATGTGCGAACGTCTTCGGATCCGCCCCTAACACCAACATATGCCCGGTCTGTCTGGGGCTGCCGGGCGCGCTGCCGGTCTTGAACCGACGGGCGGTCGAATACGCGATCGCCATCGGGCTCGCCCTCAACTGCGACATCCACCGCAGCGTCTTCGCGCGCAAGAACTACTTCTATCCCGACATGCCCAAGGATTTCCAGATCTCCCAGTACGACGAACCGATATGCGTCGAGGGGTACCTGGAGCTCCCGGTGGCCGGGAAGCGGGTGGGGATCGTCAGGGCCCACATCGAGGAGGACACCGGGAAGACCACCCATATCGGTACCTCCGGGCGGATCCAGGGGGCGGACTTCTCCCTGGTCGACTACAACCGCTCCGGGATCCCCCTGGTGGAGATCGTTTCCGCGCCGGACATGGAGAGCGCCGAGGAGGCACGTGAATACGTCGCGGAGTTGCGCTCGATCCTGGTCGCCACTG
>JAKAEN010000068.1 GCA_021818355.1 Actinomycetes bacterium
GAGATCGGCGACGAGGTGATCGCGTTCGAACCCTTTTACGACGCATACCTGGCGGCAGCAGCCATGGCGGGCGCGCGCCTGGTTCCGGTGCGACTGGAGGCGCCGAACTGGGAATTCGACCCCGATGAGCTGCGCCGCGCCGTCTCCCCGCGTACACGCGCGATCCTGCTCAACTCGCCGCACAACCCGACCGGAAAGGTCTTCGCGCCATCGGAGCTCGCGATCATCGCCAAGCTCTGCCATGAGCACGACCTCATCGCCATCACGGATGAGGTCTATGAGCACATGGTCTTCGCCGGTGGGCACGTTCCACTCGCCACACTTGACGAAATGGCGCACCGTACCCTAACCATCTCCTCGGCGGCCAAGACCTACTCTTTCACCGGCTGGAAGATCGGATGGGCCACCGGACCTGCCCCGCTGGTGGCCGCGGTGCGCACCGCCAAGCAGTTCCTCACCTATGTGAACGGCGCCCCGTTCCAGGTGGCCGTGGCCTACGCCCTCGAAGAGGGCCGGCGCTTCACGGACCTGGTGGTGCCGACCATCGCCGAGCAGCGCCGCATGCTCGCGGACGGACTGTCCAAGGCGGGCTTCGACGTGATGGGAGGGGACGGAACCTACTTCCTCACCACCGACATAAGCAACGTCACCGATCTGGATGCCATGGACTTTTGCCTGGAGCTACCCAAGACGGCCGGCGTCGTAGCCGTGCCATCCTCGGTGTTCTACTTAGGCCAGGGGGCCGGCGAGAAGCTGGTCCGCTGGACCTTCTGCAAGAGGCGGGAGGTTATCGCCGAAGCGGTGGAGCGCCTGGGGCGGCTCGCCTAGGCCTTGACAACTCCGCGCTCGACGAGGGCCTCGGCGATCTGGATGGTGTTGAGCGCCGCCCCCTTGCGCAGGTTGTCACCGGCGACGAAGAGAGCCACGCCGTTTTCGACCGAGTCGTCGCGGCGGACTCGCCCTACATAGCTGGGATCCTTGCCGGCGGCCATTAGCGGGGTCGGCACGTCGGCCATCACCACCGCCGGTGCCCCGGCCAGAACCTGGCGAAGCTCGGCGATCTCGAAGTGAGACTCCAGTTCCACGTTGAGATTGATCGAATGGCCGGTGAAGACGGGCACCCGCACACAGGTGGCGGCCACCTTGAGTCCTGGCAAACCTAGGATCTTTCGGCTCTCATCACGGAACTTGTGCTCCTCGTTGGTCTCGTCGTCGACCAGGGAGCCGGCCAACGGTATCACGTTGGCGGCGATGGGCGCGACAAAGGCCTCGGGACGGCCAAGATCTACCGCGCCGCCGTCGAAGGTCAGCTCCGCCAGGCGATCCCCACCACGGGTCAGCTGGCCCTGCAGCTCGCGAACGCCCTTGATCCCTGCGCCGGATACGGCCTGATAAGTGGAAGCGACCACCCGCAACAGCCCGTAGCGGTCGCGCAGCGCTGCGAGCGGGCTCATGCAGACCATGGTGGTGCAATTGGGATTGGCGACGATCCCAAGAGGGATCTCGTCGAGTTCCTCGGCATTGACCTCCGGGACCACCAGAGGGACCTCGGGGTTCATCCGCCAAGCGGAGGAGTTGTCGACCACGATCGCGCCCGCGGCGGCCACCTTGGGGGCGAGCTCGCGGGAAGCGGTGGCACCGTTCGAGAAGAGCGCGATGTCGATGCCTTCGAAGGAGGCCTCGTAGGAGTTCTCGACCTCGACCTCGCGACCGGCGAAGGAGATCTTGGTGCCGGCGGAGCGGGGCGAGGCGAAGAAGCGGATCTCGTCGAAGGGGAACTTACGCTCGGCCAGAATGCTGCGCATGACGACGCCAACCTGGCCCGTGGCTCCGAAGACAGCGATGTTCATGATGCCAGCCTAGACGGCGGCGATTCCGGAGTGGAAAACCGGCCTAGAGCTCGAAGGCCTCGTGGAGGGCCTTCACGGCCTTCTCCACGTCCTCCTGGCGAACCACGCAGGAGATTCGGATCGCAGAGGTGGAGATCATCTCGATGTTGATCCCCTCCTTGGCCAGAGTCTCGAACATCGTCGCCGTGACGCCGGGGTGGCTCTTCATGCCCGCACCGATCAGGGAGACGCGGCCGATGCCGGAGTCGGCATAGCTGTCGCGCGCCCCGATCTCGGGTGCCACCGCCTGCATGACCTCAAGAGCGGCCTTCATCTCGTCCTTGGGAACGGTGAAGGAGATATCGGTCAGCCCGTCCGTGGAGGTGTTCTGCACGATCATGTCGACGTTGATGCCGCGGTTGGCAACTTCGCGGAAGACCCTGGCAGCAACTCCGGGCCGGTCGGGAACGCCGGTGATCGTCACCTTGACTTCGCCGGTGTCGTGGCTGATCGCCGAGACTACCGCCTGCTCCATTGTCTCATCCTCCTCCTGGACCCAGGTCCCCGGCTCCCAGGTGAAGCTGGAGCGCACATGGACCGGCACTTGGAAATTTCGTGCGAACTCCACCGAGCGGAGAGCGAGCACCCGTCCGCCTGAGGCTGCAAGCTCGAGCATCTCCTCGAAGGAGATCTTGGAGATCTTGTGGGCATTGGGGACCACGCGCGGGTCTGCGGTGAAGACTCCGGAGACGTCGGTGTAGATCTCGCAGTAGTCGGCACCGAGTGCCGATGCGAGTGCCACCGCCGTGGTGTCGGACCCTCCACGGCCCAGCGTGGTCACGTCCCTCTCGAGGGAAACGCCCTGGAAGCCGGCGACAACCGGCACCTTGCCCTCCGCGAGCGCCTCGAGAAGCCGGTTGGGGCGCATCTCGACGATCTTGGCCTTGGTGTGATCGGTGTCGGTGATGATGCCGGCCTGGGAGCCGGTGAACGAGAGCGCGGGAACCCCAAGATCGGCGAGCGCCATGCACAAGAGCGCCATGGAGATGCGCTCGCCAGAGGTGAGGAGCATGTCGAGTTCGCGCCCGGGGCGAGTCTCGGAGACTTCCTTGGAAAGTCGGATCAGGTCGTCGGTGGTCTTCCCCATCGCCGAGACCACGACCACGACCTGGTTGCCGGCGCGAACCGTGCGCGCCACGTGGTCCGCGACCGCCTTGATGCGGTCCACGTCCCCCACCGAGGTGCCGCCGAACTTCTGAACGATCAATGCCACATGTACAAACTACCGGCCGCAACCCTCTGGCCTGGCCCGGCGCACCTGAAGGCCGGGGCGTGGGGGAGGCGACTAGCTTCTTTATCCGTGCCAAGCGCTAAGAGACAAAGGATCAGGACGAACCAGGCGTTGAAGCGCGCCGCCGAGGAGGCCGCCAAGAAGCGCAAGCGCCGGTTTCGCCTCGGCATAATCATCGCCATCGTTTTCGTCCTGGCACTTGTCGCCATCTACTTCGCCTCGCGGCCCACCAAGAGCGCGCCGACTGGCAAGAGCACGGCCTCGACCTCGACGACTGCCGCCAAGGCCAAGTCGACGGCCGCACTGCCCTGCCCGCCCGCAAGCGGCGCCACCACGAGGGTGACCAGCTTCCCGGCCGCGCCGCCCATGTGCATCAACCCCGCCCTGCACTACACGGCTACCGTCACGACGGATGTCGGCACCTTCGTGATCACGCTCGAGCCGAACATCGCCCCCAAGACCGTCAACAACTTCGTCTATCTGGCCCGCTACCGCTACTTCGACGGAATCATCTTCCATCGCGTCATTCCGGGCTTCGTGGTCCAAGGTGGCGACCCGACCGGGACGGGAACCGGCGGACCTGGCTACACGATCCCGGATGAGCTCCCCAAGGCCGGGCAGTACAAGATCGGCACCGTCGCCATGGCCAACACCGGGGCGCCGCACACGGGCGGAAGCCAGTTCTTTATCGTGGTTGGACAGTCAGGCACACAGCTGCCTCCGCAGTACTCCATCTTCGGCCAGGTGACCTCGGGAATGAACGTGGTCCAGGCAATCGCGGCAGACGGGTCCTCCTCAGGAACGCCGACCAAGGTGCACAAGATGATCTCGGTGACCATCCAGAGCTCCTGACTCAGGTCCAGTAGGCAAAGCAGCTCGCCCCGAGCCGAGCGGCTTAGAGTAGCAAGGTGGAGTGCCAGTGCTCGGCTTTGGCAGAAACAAAGGAAAGAACAGCATGGACTGCCCCAATCCGGATGGATCCAGCCCCAAGATTCAACAATTCAGCTCGGCGCCGCAGATGTGCATCGACCCCGAGAAGCGCTATTCGGCGCGCTTCTTCACCTCCAAGGGCGAGTTCGTCGTAGCTCTCGACGCCGTGCGTGCCCCCAAGACAGTCAACAACTTCGTCTTCCTGGCCCGCTATCACTACTACGAGGGCGTGGTCTTCCATCGAATCATCCCCGGTTTCGTGGTCCAAGGTGGCGACCCGACCGGCACCGGAGCGGGTGGCCCCGGATACCGCTTCGAGGACGAGCTCCCCAAAGCAGGCCAATACCAGCTCGGCTCCCTGGCGATGGCGAACGCGGGCCCCAATACCAACGGCAGCCAGTTCTTCATCATCACCGGCGCCTCAGGAGTCGGCCTCCCGCCGCTCTATTCGCTCTTCGGGCAGGTGGTGTCGGGAATGGACACGGTGATGGCCATGGATGCGGTCGGGACCGGCGGGGGACGCCCCACCGAGACGGTCGTCATCGAGCGCGTGGAGATCACCGAGGGGGAGTAGCCTCGGGCACGATTCGATCGGGGCCGGCCATTTGGCCGGCCCCGATTTGTTTTGCCACCTCTCAGGCGAAGGTGGCCAGGTCGTTCAAGCTGGAAAGCTCCACCTGCTTGCCCATGTGGAAGACCTCGACCTTGCCGGCTCCCATCGCCTCCCAGGTGCCGTCGGGCCAATGGATGAGTGCAGTCCGCTCGTCCACGCCCACGGTGCTCATATTCGGCCCTGCCAGCATCAAGGTCCGCTTCAGGCGGTCATGGGACCAGTTCGAGTAGTGGGGCACAAAGGCCAGGTTGCGGACCAGGCCCAAGCCGAGCGTGTAGGCGCCGCCGCGAGGATCGACCATCGGATCGGTCAGCACCATTCCACCCGCCGATGAGCCGGCCACCGTAGCGCCGGAGTCGAACGCCTTCACGAGGGATTCCCACGTGGGAGTGTCCTTGAGCACGCTGCGAAGGTGCAGGGGCGAGCCACCGCCCAGATAGATGAAGCGGGCCTTCTCCAATATGGCCGCGTTGCGCTCGTCCATGGCGTCATGGTGGCTGAGAACCATCAGGGGCCGCACGCGCACGCCCATGGCCGCGAAGTACTCGGTTGCGAATGCCACGGAGCGATCCGGGTTCTCATAGGCGGCGGCGGTGGGCAGGACGAGAACCTCCTCGGTGCCGCTCCGCTCGATCAGCACCTTGTCAAAGCTGCAGCCTTCGCGCCACTCCGCGCCGCCAACAAGGGCAAGCGCCCCGTGTCCATCCCGCATAAACGCCCCTCCAGGTAATGACCGGCCGCGCCCCGGCCGGCCCGCGGCCAAGGTGCGCACACAAACAATTTAGGCAGGCGGAGCGTCGGCGCGCAGCCCGCGCCGGCCCGCTACCCCACCCTGTCACGTCGGCTCTGGCTCCTTTGATTCGCGGTACATTGTGGCAATGGAGATTCGCCACGTTGGAGTTCTCGGCTCCGGGATCATGGGTTCCGGGATCGCCGAATGTGCGGCTGAAGCCGGTTTCGAGGTCACCCTGCGCTCGCGCAAGCAGGAGACCGCCGACCAAATGCGCATCAACGTAGAGAAGTCGCTCTTGCGCAAGATCGAGAAGGGCCGCATCAGCGAGGAAGGCGGGCGCGAGATTCTCTCGCGGATCAAGGTGACAACCGAGATCCGGGCAATCTCGCACTGCGATCTGGTGATCGAATCGGTTGTGGAAGATCTCGCCGTCAAGAAGCACCTCGTCTCGGAGGTGTCCGAACTGGTCGCCGACGAAGCGATTATCGCCACCAACACCTCGACGCTTCCCGTGGTCGAGATAGCGGCCGCGGCCCGGCACCCCCAGCGCGTATGCGGAATCCACTTTTTCAACCCCGCCACGGTGATGAAGCTGGTGGAAGTGGTCCGGCCGATCACCGCTTCGGAGGAGGTGATCCAGGCCGCCGTCGACTTTGCGAAGAGCTGCAACAAGGACGTGGTGACCGTCAAGGATCAGGCGGGATTCATCGTGAACGCGCTGCTCTTCCCTTATCTCAACAACGCCATCAAGCTCTATTCACAAGGCATGGGATCGATGGAGGAGATCGACGTGGCGATGAAGGGCGGGTGCGGCTTCCCCATGGGCCCCTTCGCGCTACTCGACCTGGTCGGCCTGGACACCTCGCTGGCGATCCTCGACGCGCTCTATGAAGAGTTCGGCGACCCCAACTTCTCGCCGGCCCCCTTGCTCAAGCGCATGGTGGCCGCGGGCTACCTCGGACGAAAGACCAAGAGGGGCTTCTTCGACTACCGCTGAAGCCAAGAAGAAGCCCTCGCACGCCCCCCGATGACAGAGGTGCAAATGACTGAGCCTTCCGGCAGCGACAACCACTTGGCCACGAACGACCGGCCCTGGGTGTTCCGGACCTACTCCGGGCACTCGACGGCCAGGGCCTCCAACGAGCTGTTCCGCTCCAACCTGGGCAAGGGTCAGACGGGACTTTCGATCGCCTTCGACCTGCCCACCCAGATCGGATACGACCCCGACGACCCGGCAGCCGCGGGCGAGGTTGGCAAGGTGGGGGTCCCCGTATTCCACCTTGGGCACATGGAGCAGCTCTTCGACGGGATTCCCGTCGAGAAGATGAACACCTCCATGACCATCAATGCGACGGCGGGATGGCTCTTGGCACTTTACGTGGCTCACGCCCGCACCATGGGCGTGGATGAGTCCGCTCTGGCAGGCACCACCCAGAACGACATCATCAAGGAGTACCTCTCACGGGCAACCTTCACCTTCCCGCCGGAGCACTCCCGCAGGCTGATCGTGGACATGATCGCCTACACGGTCCGGAACGTGCCCAAATGGAACCCCATCAACATATGCAGCTATCACCTGCAGGAGGCCGGGGCCACGCCGGTTCAGGAGATCGCCTTTTCCCTTGCCAACGCCATCGCGGTCCTGGATGCGGTTCGCGATTCCGGACAGGTGCCCGCCGACGTCTTCCCGGAGGTGGTGGGGAGGATCTCCTTCTTCGTCAACTCGGGAATCCGATTCGTGGAGGAGGTCTGCAAGATGCGCGCCTTCGCCGCGCTGTGGGAGCGGATCTGCACTGAGCGCTACGGGGTGACGGACCCGAAGCTTCGCCGCTTCCGCTATGGGGTTCAGGTCAACTCGCTCGGTCTCACCGAAGCGCAGCCGGAGAACAACGTCGCGCGCATCGTGCTCGAGGCGCTCGGGGTTACCTTGTCGCGCAATGCCAGGGCGCGCGCTCTTCAGCTTCCGGCCTGGAACGAAGCTCTCGGTCTTCCCAGGCCCTGGGACCAGCAATGGTCGCTTCGCATTCAGCAGATCCTGGCCTACGAGACCGATCTTCTCGAGTACCCGGACATCTTCGACGGCTCCAAGGTCGTGGAAGGCATCACCGCCGAGCTCTCCCAGGCGGCCTGGTCGGAGCTCGAGGAGATCATCGGCATGGGCGGGGCATTCTCGGCGATCGAAGAGCTGAAGGCCCGCCTGGTGCAATCTCAGGCGGATCGCACTCGTCGCATCGAGGTGGGCGATCAAGTGGTAGTGGGAGTGAACCGCTTCACCGAAACCGACCCCTCCCCTCTGGTGTCGGAGGACCAGGCCTCTCATCTTGTGGTGGACCCCGCCGTCCAGCAGGCGCTTATCGACGACGTGCGGAGTTGGCGGGCTTCGCGCGACACGCAGCGCGTGGAGGCCGCGCTCGCGGCGCTCGCGGCGGCGGCGAAGACCGGGGAAAACATCATGGAACCCTCCATCGAGCTTGCCCTGGCAGGCGGGACAACCGGCGAGTGGGCCGGGACGCTACGCGAGGTCTTCGGCGAGTTCCGTGCCCCCACCGGAATCGCCAACGTGAGGGCCAAGCCGATAGCAAGCCTTGAGGACGTCCGCGCCCGGGCGCGCGCCCTGCCCGGAGGACCGCCCAGGATACTGGTTGCCAAGCCGGGGCTGGACGGCCATTCCAACGGTGCGGAGCAGATTGCGGTTGCCGCCCGCGACGCCGGCTTCGAGGTCATCTACCAGGGGATCCGCCTTACCCCTGCTCAGATCGCCAATGCCGCCCTGGAGGAGGACGTCGACGTGGTCGGGATCTCGATCCTCTCCGGGTCCCACCTCGAGCTGGTGCCCGAGATAGTGTCCCGGATGCGCTCGCTGGGGAGCGAGGCGACCGTGGTGGTGGGAGGTATCATCCCTGAAATCGACCATGCGGCACTGCGCGCAGCCGGAGTGGCGGCGATTTACACGCCCAAGGACTTCGAGATCGCGGCCATAATGGACGACATAGAGAAGCTGGTTGCCGAACGGCGCGGGATTGACTACTAAGGCCGATCTGGACTAAAAACTGAGCTGCAGCGTGCCGAAAGTACCTGAGATGGAAAGAGTTCAAACCCCGCTTGCGGCGATTGCCGTCTCCTTGGTGGCAGCAATCGCAGCCTGGGCATACCGCCCGCTGATCGCCGTGTCCGCGGTCGCGTCGCTGGTTTGCGCCTGGGCGCTGCTGCATGGCCACCACAAGGCGACAATCGAGGCCTCGGCGCTTGAACCGAGCGAGGGGGATGTAGCGCCCGCCGCGGCGCCCTCGGTCGTCGAGGGGTCCAACTCCTTCCAGGCGCATCTGAGCAACGATCCTGACACCGGGTTCATCACCTATCCCGTCTTTGCCGCCATCCTTGAGGCAAAGGTTGCCACGGCTAGGCGGCGTCTCTGGCCTGTCACGGTCGTGCAGCTGGAACTGGGCCTCGCGCCCGACGCGCTTGAAGTGAGCGACGTGGCCGCCAACGCCATCCTGGGATTCAGCGCGCTTCTGCGCGCCACCATACGGGAGGCCGACGTCTGCGCTCGCATCGGCCAACAGCGCTTTGCCCTCATTCTGGAGGACACCGACGAAGAGGGCGGCGCATGGGCTGCCGAGCGGCTGCAGGTGGCTCACGTCCGCTCGGGCGTGACGCTGGTGGGAAAGATTTCTGCTGGAGTGGCCGGCTATCCGACCAATGGCGCAACCCCCAAGGAGCTACTCACGCGCTCCAGCATGGCTCTCGAGAGGGCCTTGGCCAGCCTGGAAGAGCCGGGCGTCGGCAGGGTCGTGGTGGCTCCCAGCGTTCCCTACAAGGGCTGAGCCGGCTTTCTACCAGGGACGAGGCCTCGCAAGGGGGGTCGGAGTAGCCCACCACCTGCCGGAGAAGCGCCAGCCCGGAGCGGCGGGCCTGGCCATCTCCTGGTCGGCGCCGGATCCGGACGCAAGCATCATGAACGCGGCCGATATCGCCGCCAGCGCCTCGTCGTCGCTCGGAACCGTGTCTGGATTCACCATCTGCGCCACCCCCTAGAGCGGAACGTTGCCGTGCTTGCGCTTGGGAAGGTCCTCGCGCTTGCTGGCCAAGACCGCCAGGGACTTGATCAGGATGCGGCGGGTGTCGGCGGGGTCGATGACGTCGTCGACGAATCCCCGCTCCGCCGCCACATAGGGGTTTGCGTAGCGGTCGATGTACTCGTCGACCAGCTCCTTGCGCCGGGCGGCCGGATCGGGGGCCGCAGCCAGCTCGCGACGATAAACGACCTCCACCGCTCCCTGCGGGCCCATGACCGCCAGCTCGGCCGAAGGCCACGCGTAGGCGAAGTCGGCTCCCACCGACTTGGAGTTCATGACCACGTAGGCCCCTCCGTACGCCTTGCGCGTGATCACCGTGATACGGGGCACGGTCGCCTCGCAGTACGCGTAGAGAAGCTTGGCACCGTGGCGGATAATGCCCCCGTACTCCTGATCGACACCGGGAAGGAAGCCCGGCACGTCCTCGAAGGTGATGACCGGGATGTTGAAGGAGTCGCATGTGCGAACGAAGCGCGCAGCCTTTTCGGAGGAGTCGATGTCCAAAACCCCGGCGAGGACCGCCGGCTGATTCCCGACGACGCCGACCACGTTTCCGTTGAGGCGGCCAAAGCCACAGGTGATGTTCTGGGCCCAGAACGGAAAGTACTCCATGTACTCCCCGTCGTCCAACACGGTCTGGATGACCTTCTTCATGTCGTAGGGCTGATTCGGGCTGGTTGGCATCATCTCCGCCAGCTCCGGGGTGAGGCGCTCGGGATCGTCCGTCGGTTCCACGTAGGGAGGCGTCTCGAGATTGTTGGAGGGCAGCATGGAAAGCAGGTAGCGGACCTCGTCGAGAACCTGCTTCTCGTCATCGAAAACGAAGGTGGCCACCCCGCTCTTGGTGGCGTGGCTCATGGCTCCACCTAGCTCCTCGAGCGTCACATCCTCGCCGGTGACGGTCTTGACCACATCCGGTCCGGTGATGAACATGTGGGAAGTCTCTTTGACCATGAAGATGAAGTCGGTCATGGCGGGCGAGTAGACGGCGCCTCCGGCACACGGCCCGAGCACCACGCTGATCTGGGGTATCACCCCGGAAGAAGCGACATTTCGATAGAAGATCCCGCCATAGGAGTGCAGCGCCGCGACGCCCTCCTGGATGCGGGCGCCGGCACCGTCGTTGAGACCTATCATCGGCACTCCCACCGAGGTGGCCAAATCCATCACCTTGTGGATCTTCTCGGCGAAGACTTCGCCGAGCGCGCCGCCGAAGACCGTGAAGTCCTGGGAGAAGACACAAACCCTGCGGCCGTCGATGGTTCCGAAGCCGGTGATGACGCCGTCGGTGTAGGGGCGGGTCTCCTCGAGGCCCATCCCATGTGCCCGGTGCCGGGCCAACATGTCAAGCTCTTGGAAGGAGCCCTCGTCGAGCAGATACTCGATGCGCTCACGCGCAGTCATCTTGCCCTTCTGGTGCTGCCTCTCCACCGCACGCGGGCTTCCGGCATGCAGCGCCTGCTCCTTGCGGCTGCGCAGGTCGGCGATCTTCTCGGTCATGGAGTGCTCGGCCATGTATAGTTAGGCTACTCGACCGCCGGGGGCAGGAACCACCAGCAGAATGGCTGTACCGCTAGTAAGTAGAGGGGATTTCCTGCGCCTCGATCGCCACGCTCTGGCCCCTTGGCGCGAGGACACTCCCCACGATCTGATCCTGGTGACACTCTCAGTCGACGCCGAGATGATGCTTCACGGATACCGGGTGGGCATCTTCGCCATGCCGATCCCGGGCAGCGAAACCAGGCCCGAGGTCTACGCCTGGTATCTACCCGCCATCCGTGCCGTGATACCCATGCCTCCTCCGCCGGGGACCTGGCTCGCGCGGCCTCCGAAAAGCCTGCGCAAATCGATCAGGGGCTTCTCCATCAGCGTGAACAGAGATTTCGTCTCCGTGCTGCGCAGCTGTGCCGACGTGCCTCGCGAGGGCGGATGGATAAGCCCGGCGCTCGAGCACGCCTATCTGACGCTTCACGGCAAGGGTCTTGCACTTTCGGTGGAGACATGGGCATCCGACGGCGAGTTGGCAGGTGGCCTGTTCGCCGTCCAGATGGGGGATTTCATCTCCGGCGAATCGATGTTCCACGTGCGTCCCGACGCCTCCAAGGCGGCACTCGTAACGCTGGCCGACATGGCTATGGACCAAGGGGTCCGATTCATCGACGCCCAGTGGCCCACGGACCATCTGAAGCGGATGGGAGCCGTCGAGGTGCCCTGGCAGGGCTACCTCGACGTGTTGGAGGGCGAGCCCCTGGCTGGTTAGCGCCCCTG
>JAKAEN010000321.1 GCA_021818355.1 Actinomycetes bacterium
CCACGTCGACAATGTCGCAACCCAGTGCCTTGAGCTCCAGCCCGTGCTCTATGGCCTTGCCGTGATCGAAGTAGTCCCCTCCGTCGGAGAACGAGTCGGGGGTCACGTTGACCACCCCCATCACCAAAGCCGTCATGCGCCGGGCTCCTGCTCGCCTCGCCCGAGCAGTGCCAGGGCCTCTCGCCGCAGGTCCTGATCCTCACGCAAGGCGCCCACGGCCGAAGTGGTCAACAATTTGGAGCCGACATCGGTGTGGTCCTTCATGGTCATGCACAGGTGTTCGCCCTCGGCGACAACCAGCACCCCGGCGGCCGAAACACCTTCCAGGACCGCGTCAGCGATCTCGGCGGTCAGGCGCTCCTGGATCTGCAGGCGGCGGGAGACGAGCGAAACCACTCGAGCCAGGTTCGACGCCCCCGCGATCTGGCCGCTCGGTCCGGGAAGATAGGCGATCGAGACCTTGCCGAAGAAAGGCAGCAGATGATGCTCGCACATCGAGAAGAACGGGACGTCCCTCAAGGCGACCAGATCGCGGTGGCCGCCAGAAAAACCGCCCCTGAGCAGCGCAGCCGGCTCTTCCCCTACGCCTGAAAGCAGCTCCGCCCACAGGTCGGCAACTCTCTTGGAGGTGAGTTCGCGCTCTTCGGGAGGCATTTCGAGGTCGAGCGCATCGAGCAACCCGGCTACTGCGAGCCTCACTTGCTCAAGATCCATCTTCCCCGCTCGCGATTCTCGAACCCCAGCCCAACGCTTCAAGCCTAACCGCGCGATGGCGCTCGGGATTTGCGCGGTCCTAGGGCAGGGACTCGCGGTAAGTGGCGATGTAGGGCAGGTTGCGGTAACGCTCGGCGACATCGAGTCCGTACCCAACGACGAATTCCGGGGGGATGTTGAAGCCGACGTAGTTGATGTCCATCTCCGCTGCCGCCGCTCCGTCTTTGACCAGCAGCGCGCAGACCGCAAGGCTGGCGGGATTGCGGAACCTCAAGTTGCGGATCAGGTAGGAGAGAGTCAGGCCCGAGTCGATGATGTCCTCGACGATGAGCACGTGCTTGCCCGCCAGGTCGGAGTCCAAATCCTTGAGGATGCGCACCACGCCCGAGGTCTGGGTCGCCGCCCCGTAGGAGGAGACGGCCATGAAGTCGAACTCCACCGGCACCTCAATCTGCCTGGCGAGGTCGGACATGAAAAGGAAGGCCCCCTTCAGCACGCCCACGAGCAGGATCGATCTGCCGTCATAGTCGCGCGATATCTCCATGCCCAGTTCGGCAACTCTGCCCGAGAGAGTCTCGGCGGAGATCAGCTCCCCGGACAGATGCGGATCCTCGTCGCTCCACGCGCGCGCACCTAATGTCATCTTCTTCCCATCCGTACTCACAAAACCGCAAAGAGGATAATACGCCCCGTGACCGCCGATTGCTGAATTGGGCAGCGCTCAATCGGTAGGCGTGATTGCACGATAGGCGATCTTGCCTCGAGCACACTGAACTTCGACCCCGCCGGAAAGCTGAAGCCGGAAACGGCCTCCTCTTGCGATCAGCTCCTCGAGCCGTTCGAGCGAGGCGCGGTCGGGAGGATATCCCGAGATCGAGGAGACGGCCTGGCGCAACGCCCTCATCCGGAGGGGGCGAGCGGCGCCAGCCAGTGCGGCGGCGTCCTCCGCGTCAAGTGCCGAGGCCTGGAAATCCAAGAGGTCGTCCTCCTCCCTGAACACGCCGGCGCTGCGGGCAAGAATGGGGACCGGGTCCCGTCGGGTGATCTCGCCGATCAGCGGCAGCAGCTCGTGCCTTACGCGGTTGCGCACGAAGTCTGGGGTCTGATTGCTCGGATCCCGGATCGGGTTGAGGCCCAAGGCCGCGCAGATCGCCTCCGTGTCGGCCCTGCGTATGCCGAGCAACGGCTTGGAGGGTCCGGGTCGCATCCCGGCCAGACCACGAGGGCCGGCTCCCCTGGCCAGGTTTATCAGAACCGTCTCCGCCTGGTCGTCCATGGTGTGCCCAGTGGCGGCGCCCGGCGGGATCCGCTCACGGCGAAGCTCACGCGCGCGCGCCTCCAGGTTCGGGCCGCCGGCCACCGCGTCACGCACCAGGTGGAAAGGCATGCCCAAAGCACCTGCAAACGCCTCCACGGCGCTTGCCTCCTCGGCGGAGGTGGGGCGCAGCCCGTGATCCACGTGCCAGATCGACCCCTTGATCCCGGCCATTGCCGCCAGGGCCGCCAGGGCAACCGAATCAGGGCCGCCCGATACCGCCAGGTCCAGCGCGTGACCGGGCGGCGGGAAGTGGCAGACCGCGAGCAACTCCTCCGCTGGGCGGACGCTTCGGGAGGTGGCCAGCCGCATGGCCGCCGGTGTCTGGAGGATCGAGTTCTCCGTGAGGATGGCCGGCACGGGATGAATGCTAGGCCGGAGAGGCGTCGCGCAGGCGCCTCAGACGCCGGCACCCACCCTGATAAGCCATTTGTCAGGTGCGTTGATCTCCTCGAGGTCGGGCATGTACTCGCTCCTCTCGAAAAGCTTGCCAACGGCCTCCTGGCCGCCGGCCTTCTCGATGGCCTCGAGA